>DAOQWY010000002.1 GCA_035342335.1 Bacteroidales bacterium | reverse complement strand
AATGACAACGAATGACAACGAATGACAACGAATGACAACGAATGACAACGAATGACAACGAATGACAACGAATGACAACAAATAACAACGAATAACAGCATCATTTCCATGTCTCTTCCTCCCGATAGCCTCCTTTTCCACATCAACTTTCCACAGGATCTTAAAAACCTGAAGGAAGAAGAGCTGCCCCGTCTTTGCGGGGAGATCAGGGAGTTCATCATTGAGCAGACTGCCAATAATCCCGGTCATCTGGGATCGAGTCTGGGTGCAGTTGAGCTGGCGGTTGCCATCCATTATGTATTTGATACACCTTTTGACCGGTTGATCTGGGACGTAGGTCATCAGGCCTATGCGCACAAGATCCTGACAGGCCGGAGAGAACAGTTTTCTCAAAACAGGAAATACAAGGGCATCAGTGGTTTTCCGAAGATGTCGGAAAGTGAGTATGATTCGTTTGGGGTGGGTCATTCTTCCACTTCCATCTCGGCTGTACTGGGTATGGCGGTAGCATCCAGCCTTAAAGAGAACAATGGTCGCCTGCACATTGCGGTGATCGGGGATGGAGCCATTGCAGCCGGAATGGCCCTTGAGGCCATGAACAACGCGGGTGTATCGAACGCGAACATGCTGGTGATACTGAATGATAACGGGATTGCCATTGATCAGAGCGTTGGCGCGCTCAGCCAGTACCTGCTCAGGATCGTCACCTCCCCGGCCTATAATAAGTTCAGGGACAAGATCTGGATCTTGATGGGGGGCCGCACCAAATACGGTAAAAATTCCCGGGCTGTGGTAAAACAGATCGGCAACGCGGTCAAATCTTCGATCCTGAAGGGATCCAATTTATTCGAGGCGTTGAATTTCAGGTATTTCGGTCCTGTGGACGGGCATGATGTGATCAAGCTGACCAAATTGCTACGGGATCTTAAAAACATCCAGGGACCGAAACTGCTGCACGTCATCACCGTCAAGGGCAAAGGGTTCCATATGGCTGAGAAGGAGAAGACCATTTATCACGCTCCCGGGACCTTTGATAAGGATACGGGCGAACTTGTCGAAACGGAAAATACTTGTCCCGGCAAAAAGGCCCCCAAATATCAAACGGTCTTTGGCCGGACACTGCTCGAGCTGGCTGAACTGAATCCCCTGATTGTAGGCATAACGCCCGCGATGCCCACCGGGAGTTCCCTGAACATCATGATGCATCAAATGCCTCACCGGGCGTTTGATGTCGGGATTGCAGAGCAGCATGCGGTCACGTTCTCCGCGGGGCTGGCTGCAGAGGGTATGATTCCCTTCTGTAACATCTACTCCACTTTTCTGCAGCGTGCCTATGACCAGCTGATCCATGATGTTGCGCTTCAAAAACTGCACGTCGTCTTCTGTCTCGACCGTGGCGGACTGGTGGGAGAGGATGGAGCAACGCACCACGGGATCTTTGATATGGCATACCTGCGTTCGGTTCCCAACATGATCATCGCTTCACCTCTCAATGAACGGGAACTCCGGAACCTGATGTACACGGCGCAGCTGGAACCGATCGGCCCGTTTGCCATCCGGTATCCCCGCGGACGTGGTGTCATGCCTGAATGGAAAACGCCTTTTGAAAAACTGGACATCGGAAGGGGACGGCTCATCAGCGACGGTTCGGGTATCGCCATCCTTTCGATAGGCCCTGTCGGAAATACGGTCATCGAAGCCATTGAACAGCTGAAAAAGGATCACATCACTCCGGCGCATTACGACATGCGGTTTTTAAAACCTCTGGATGCGGATCTCCTCCAGGATGTTTTCAAACGATTCAGCAAAATCATCACCGTGGAGGACGGTACGGTTGTCGGAGGCCTGGGGAGTGCAGTTCTGGAGTACATGGCAGATCATTCCCATTCGGCCCGGGTTTATCGCCTGGGGGTTCCCGATCAGTTCATCGAACAGGGAACCATCCAGGAGCTTCAGGCAGAATGCGGATACGATCCGAAAGGCATCATCCGGAGCGTGAAAGAAATGATCAACGAATAAACACCAAGATCTGTGGATTCCATAACCCTGACAGAGGGCGTCGTACTCGTGGTTGCCGGAACCATGGTAGGGTTCATCAACACGCTTGCTGGCGGAGGTTCCATCATTTCCCTGTCGGTGTTGATGCTCCTCGGGCTTCCGGCGAATATTGCCAATGGTACCAACCGCATCGGCATCTTGATGCAGAATGTGGCAGCGGTGAGCAGCTTTTCGCAGCAAAAGGTCCTTGACTGGAAGAAGGGCCGCTGGCTGGCCATTCCGGCAGTGGCGGGCTCCGTCCTGGGCGCCTGGATAGCCGTGGATGTCAACGAAAAGGCCATCGAATATTCCATTGCCGTGATCATGCTCCTGATGGCCGTATTTATCCTCTGGAAACCCGAGCGGTGGATC
This sequence comes from Bacteroidales bacterium, assembly GCA_035342335.1. NCBI lineage: Bacteria > Pseudomonadati > Bacteroidota > Bacteroidia > Bacteroidales > Bacteroidales bacterium. The sequence goes on along the minus strand of DAOQWY010000002.1, from coordinate 229,904 downwards.
ACGGAACGTAAGGAACTGATTGAAAAGAAGGTGAGCTGGATCCAGATCGTGATCTTTTTCCTGATAGGGGTCTATGGGGGATTCATCCAGATGGGGGTCGGGTATTTTTTGCTGGCAGGCCTCGTGTTCAGTGCGGGCTATGAACTGGTAAAAGCCAATGCGCTGAAAGTCCTGGTAAATTTCATTTTTACGCCTTTTGCACTGGTTGTGTTCATCCTAAACGGGCAGGTTGATTATGCCTACGGTCTGATCCTGGGTACCGGGAACGTCGTTGGCGGATTGATCGGCTCCAGGCTGGCGGTTAAAAAGGGGGCCAACTTTGTAAGGTGGGTCATCCTTGTGGTCATACTCCTTACCGCTGCACAGATCTTCGGATTCATCGATATAAAAGGATTACTGATCCCTGTACTTTAGGACCTCGTTCCTGACATACGCGATTTCAATTCCTGCGGTTTTAAACATCTCTTCGCTTTCCTCCGCCAGGTGATACTTATATTCACACACTACCCTGACAATGCCGCAGTTGATGATCAGCATTGCACAGGTCCTGCAAGGTGTCATGCGGCAGTACAGGGTGCTTCCCTGAAGCGAAATGCCCAGCCTGGCAGCCTGGCAGATCGCATTCTGTTCGGCATGTACGGTTCTGACACAATGCTGGCTGATCGATCCATCCTCGTGGATGATCTTTTTCAAAAGGTGACCCACGTCATCACAATGTGGTAAGCCAACAGGCGAGCCCACATAACCCGTTACGAGCAACTGGCGGTCACGGGCAACGACGCATCCGCTGCGCCCCCGGTCACAGGTGGCCCGCCGGCCGATCGTATGGGCAACCTCCATGAAATATTCATCCCAGGAGGGACGGTGGTACTTCTCTTTGGATGATTCTGTCATTGCTCCATGATTATATCCAGCACTTCCTGAACCTGAAGACAGAGATGTTCGATGGTGCCATTGTTTTCAAAAAAATGGTCGGCCATTTCAATGCATTTTTTCAGGTTTTGCTTGTTCGGATCATCCGAGGAATACTCCCGCTGCTCGTTCTCAAGAAACGTTTCAAAGGTGACGTGGTCGGTTTCGCTTTCCCGCACCTGGATCCGTTCATACCTCAGAAGGGGAATCGCATCCACGGCAAATAAATGGAAATTTCCTTTTTTCCTTAAGGATTCCACTTCTCCGGGTGTCCGGATACTTTCGATGATCGCATTCCTGCCCTCCTCTGACGCTTGCTCATACAGCTGGTCGATGATGTACGATGGGGAGTGCTTTGCCCTCAGGTCATTGGCTACCTCGACCATCGTGTCCCTGTTCACCGGGAGGCCCCTGGAACGGATCTCCTCCGAAACAAATGCCCTTACCGAATAATGTGCAAAGTCGAGGTCCCGGGTAAGATACCGGACAATGGTCCCTTTTCCTGCTCCAAGCGTACCGGTGATCCCAATGATGAGCATCCTGTCTGTAGGGTTGTTTGGTTGATTACATGAGTTTGAGTTCATCCACCCATTTACTGTGGACCTGAACCGGAATAAAAGTTGCCAGCCGGTCAAGCAGCTCCGTGCAGTCTTCTCCCACAAGAATATTGTTCCTGTGCTCAATGCGTAAAAACCGTTCATCAACGCAGTGATCCAGGAACCGGATCAAATGACCGAAATAGTTGTTCACATTGAACAGTGCAAGCGGTTTGGAAATGACCTCCAGCTGGTTCCACGACAGGATCTCGGCCAGTTCGTCCAATGTTCCAAAGCCGCCGGGCAATGCCATGAATGCATCCGCCAGCCCGGCCATTCTGGCCTTCCGCTCATGCATTGAGTCCACAATGATGACCTCATTCAGCGATTCGTGGAGAATCTCCTTTTCGACCAGGATCTGAGGCATCACTCCAATGACCCTTCCTCCGTTATGCAGTACACCGTCGGCCAACGCTTTCATCAAGCCAATGTTGGCTCCTCCGAACACAAGGGTGATCTGTCGCCTGGCCAGTTGCTCCCCCAGCTCAGCTGCTTTTTCCCGGTACATCATCGCCCCCCCCATGCTCGAACCACAAAACACACCCAGCTTTTTCATCTGCTTTGCTCCTGTAACAGAACAAAAGTAGAAAAAGGATGAATGGAGGCCTTAGAAAAAATCATTGTGCTGGTTTTTTTTTACTTTTGATGCCTGGACTGAATCCATCCAGGACCTGCATAAATGAACAGTCTATATCCTTTATTATTCCGGCCTGTTTACAAGGAGAAGATCTGGGGGGGACAGCGTATAAAGACCTTGCTCGGCAAGGACTTCTCTCCCCTGCCCAATTGTGGTGAAGTTTGGCTTATCTCAGGGGTGGAAGGTGAAAGTACCGTCGTCAGCAATGGTTTCCTGGCCGGCAATGAACTCAATGAGCTTGTGGAGGTGTATATGGACGACTTGGTGGGAGGGCCGGTATTTGAAAAGTTCGGAGATCGGTTCCCGCTCCTTTTTAAATTCATTGATTCCAATGATTACCTGTCGGTCCAGGTCCACCCCGATGATGAACTGGCTTTGGAGCGGCACCAGGGCTATGGCAAAACGGAAATGTGGTATGTGATCGATGCCGGGCCTGACGCAGAATTGATCAGCGGGTTCAGGAAGCCCGTTGATCGTCAGCAATTCCTTGATCATTTGCAAAACGGGTCCCTCCGTGAGATCTTGAATACGGAAAAGGTAACGGCTGGCGATGTTTTTTATTTGCCTGCCGGGAGGATCCATGCACTCGGACCGGGCATTTTACTGACAGAGATCCAGCAGGCCTCCGATATCACCTACCGGGTCTATGACTGGGACAGGACGGATCCGCAGGGCAACAGGCGTGAATTGCACATCAGTCAGGCTCTTGACGCCATTGACTACCAGGTGGGTGATCAGAGCCGGATCCACTATTCGGGAAAGCCGAACGCAGCGGTCACCCTGGTTGAAAGTCCCTATTTTACGACAAACCTGCTGCAGCTCACCAAACCGTCGTGGAAGGAATTCGCAAAACCGGATTCTTTTGTGGTCTATGTTTGCACGGGGGGCCGTGCAGAACTGGTCTGCCGGGAGGGACGCCTGCCCCTGGTCAGCGGTGATGCAGTCCTCGTACCTGCTGAGATTCCTGAATTCCAGCTATTCCCTTCTCCAACCGTTGACTTGCTGGAGGTTTATGTTGAGGCGTAAACAGAAAGCACGCTGTGCCGGTTTTAAGCCTGAGCGACCTAGCGTGGTACAAAAATTGGTACAGGATGGCCCTGCTCTTTAGACTTAGGCTAAATTGAAAACCCTGCTGTCGGCGAACAGAGAATTATGTAAATTTGTCCCGTGTTTTAAACTCGTATATCACCCTCTATCAATATGTTATCCTATGAAAAGAATTGGTGTTCTGTTTTTGGCATTCCTGGTCACCGGATGGATGTGTTCTGCCCAGGGAGATGATAAAGCCAACCGAACGATCCCCTCTGTCACCGTCAAAACTGTGGATGGGCAAAATTTCAATACCGCTGACCTGACAAACGAAGGGAATCCGATGATCATCAGCTTCTGGGCGTTGTGGTGCAAACCCTGCGTCAGGGAGCTGACAACGATCAGCGATGTCTATGATGAGTGGCAGGAAGAAACGGGTGTCAGGCTTGTGGCAATATCCATCGACGACTCCAGGTCATCCTCCAAGGTGATGCCTTTTGTTAACGGAAAAGGATGGGATTTTGACATTTATCTTGATCCAAACGGGGATTTCAAGCGTGCCATGAATGTCAACCTGATCCCGCACACGTTCCTGTTGAACGGAAAAGGTGAAATCGTGTGGCAGCACACTTCATTCACCGAAGGTGCTGAACTTGAACTTATTGACCTTGTCCGTAAAGTCAAAGCAGGTGAAGATATCTCATCGAAGGACTCAGGTGAATAAAGTTTAATAAGTATATATTTCGCTCAGCTTGCTACTCTGTGTCAATGACAATAATGACCTCGAATGACAAAGAATGACCATGAATAACCTGTTACTCTTCGTCCGGATATTTATTTTTTTGTTAATCTTGATCCCTTGCATTGGCACTGCCCAGAATTTCCTGGGGGGTGACGTTCACGGAAGCTTTCAGCTGGATGCCCAGACCTACAAACCCGACTCGGCCATCGGGGCTCCTGACGTGAATGAAAAATTGCTGATGAATGGCTTTCTGAATGTGATCTACGCAAATGGTCCTTTTACAGCAGGTATACGTTATGAAGGGTACCTTAATCCGATAACCGGATTCGATCCGAGATACAAAGGACAGGGCATACCGTACCGGTTTGTCCAGTTCAAAAAAGGGATGTTTGACCTGACCGCGGGAAATTTCTATGAGCAGTTTGGAAATGGTCTGATCCTGAGAAGCTACGAAGAATGGAATCTGGGATACGATAATTCCATCGATGGTTTCAGAGCCAAAATCGAACCTGTCCGGGGAATCCTGCTGAAGGGTGTGATCGGGAAGCAACGGTTTTTCTGGGATAAGGGCCCTGCCATCGTCCGTGGCGTGGATGGAGAGATCAATTTCAATGACGTGATCCAGCAATGGGCAAAGGCCCGGACGCGCATCATCCTGGGAGGAAGCTTTGTCAGTAAATACCAGGATGATGAGCAAATCATGACCGATGAGAGCCATATGCTGAGTCTGCCGTTGAACGTGGGCGCCTGGGCCGCACGTCTGAACCTGATCCGCGGGGGATTCACCCTGGCTGGAGAATATGCCATGAAAATCAACGATCCGTCCGCCATCAACAATTACATTTATAAAAATGGCCAGGCGATCTGGCTGAGCGCCAGCTATTCAGTTAAAGGACTCGGCGTGACCCTGAGCAGTAAGTACATTGACAATATGAGCTTCAAGTCAAAGCGTACAGAGACAAGCAATGCGCTGGACATCAATTTCTTACCTCCGTTGACCGATCAATATTCCTACTCCTTGGCTGCCATTTATCCTTATGCTACCCAGCCCAACGGAGAACTCGGGATTCTGGGGCAGGTGGTTTATACGATCCCGAAAAAATCGAAAATCGGTGGAAAATACGGGACGACAATCAAACTTGCGTACTCCAGCACAAATGATATCAAGCGATCGGCCGTCAATGATACGACCAGCATTGGGCAGCCGGGCACGGATGGTTATGAAGCAGGTCTTTTCGGCAGGGGGGATACAAGGTACTATGAAGAACTCAATGTCGAGCTGTCACGGAAATTCAACCCATCCTTCAAAGCGATCCTGTTTTATTTGTACCAGATGTACAACATTGAAGTGATCGAAGGGCATACGGGTGAACCTGTCGTTTATGCCCATACGGCGGTAGCGGATCTGGTATACCGGATCAATGACACACATTCGTTGCGCGCGGAGCTGCAGCATTTGTGGAGTCAGCAGGACAAAGGCGACTGGGCGATGGGGCTGCTTGAATATACCATATCCCCGCACTGGTTTGTCGTGGTATTTGATCAGTATAATTATGGCAACCCTGACAAGGACAAACGTTTCCATTATTATAATGTCGGATTTGGATTTATGCATGAATCGAGCCGCATTGAGCTCCGGTATGCCCGGCAGAGGGAGGGGATCATCTGTGTCGGGGGGGTGTGCCGGAACGTTCCGGCTTCCAATGGATTCACACTTACATTGACCAGTAGTTTTTAAGAACATTGAAATGAAATATACAGGATATTTTTCACTCTTTCTTCTGGCATCCTCTTTCTTACTTTCCTGTGATGAAGTGGAGGCTCCCTACCTTGTTGATGTTGGGGGAGCCGATACCAGTGAATGTCCGGTGCCCAATTTTCCGCACATTCATGATCCGGTAAAACGGGTTCTCCTTGAGGATTACACCGGTCATCTTTGCGTGAATTGCCCCACAGCGGCAGTTACAGCCCACGACCTTCAGGCTGCATCGGGTGACCGGCTGGTCGTGATCTCGATTCATGCCGGTTTTTTTGCCACGCCCATGGGTGGGAATTATACGGCTGATTTCAGAACGGAAGCAGGAAATGAGTGGGATACCTTCTTTGGAATATCGAAAGTGGGAAATCCTAACGGGATGGTCGACAGGATTGGATATAACAGCGCACACATTTTGTCACCCGGTGCCTGGAGCGATAAGATCGCCAGCCAACTGGAAAAGGAACCAGAATTGACCGTTGAGATCATCAACGATTTTCAGGAAAGTGACCGGAAACTCTGTACCCATATCCAGACCGTGTTCGTCAGGGAAACGAACCGGAACCTGAACCTCAGCGTTATGATAACGGAAGATGAGATCATCGCTCCGCAGAAGAACAACAATCCCGATGTGGGCGCCACTCCGGAGATCCTCAACTATGAACATAACCATGTGCTGCGAAGTGCGATCAATACGCCCTGGGGTATACAGATTGCTCAGCGGGGAGTCATCATGGCCAAGGATACGGAAGTCACGAAAAGCTACAAGGTTTACCTCAACGAAGTTTGGGACCCTTATAAGTGCCGGGTAGTCGCTTTTGCCTATGATGCGGATACGTACGAGGTTCTTCAGGTATCCCAGGTCTCGGTAAGGTAACAGCCTACCTGATGAGGATCATCTTCCTGGACTGAAGATAGGTGCCGGATTTTAACTGGAAAACGTAAACACCTGAGGGAACGGGTCTTTCTTGATCGTCTTTGCTGTCCCATTCAATTTCATGTTGACCGGCCATCGTATTTTCATGCAGCAGTGTACGTACTTTTTCACCGGATACCTTAAAAATCTCAATGACGACATCCCCGTCCCTGCTGAGATCGAAGCGCAATTTGGTCGTTTCATTGAATGGATTGGGATAGTTGGATCCAAGCTTCGTATGCTGAGGAATTAGTTCAGGATTGTTGATACCCGTCGCTGTAAACTCCACCGAAACCAGATTGGTTGCTTCACTTTCACTGTTTTCACTGTAGACGGCGGTTACAAAGTAACGGTAAATCCCCGACAGGCTCAGTGCGTCGTTGTAAAACAATTCCGTTGGATTGGCGATCAGTTCAAATTCGCCTTCATCTTTGCTCCTGTACACGCAGAAATTTGCAAACAGCCTGTCCGAAGCCCATTCCCACGTCAGGCTGGCAATATTCTCGTTCAGTTCGACCTGAAGGTTGGAAGGCGGGGTAAGGTAAGACAGGATAAAATTTTGGATCACAGCGGAATCTTCATAAATGGTCAGGTATGTACAGGTCATTTCGTGACCGGTTGCTTGAGCGCAAACCGGCCATTCTCCCACGGGAAAATTACCTGAAAAGATTCCTTCATCATTGGCATAAGCAACATGAATCCCGACGGAAACTTCTGCACCGGGTATCGGATTTCCGGTAACCGCTTCAGTAACACTGCCGGTGACCGTTCCCAGCGGTGCCTGCTGTACACCAAAGAAATCCAGGTAGGAAACCATCAGGGTGCTCTTTGTGGAAGGAGCCTGGGCATCGTTCAATCCCCCGAATTCAAAAGAGGCTCCGATGGTCCGGTAGGTGCCGGCGTCGTTGGCAACAGCACATCCGTAGACCGGACTCTGGTTCATGAACAGGAGAAAGGCCGGGCTAACGGGTTGGATGCGGTCCACATAGCTGTTTTCACCTGAATAGGCGAACTGCATTCCTTCTGTAAAGGTCTCGCCCACCCCGGCCAAAACGCTGAGGTCTCCACTGCCATCCTGATCACCGTTGATGAGGAACATGGAATGCACCGGTGTGGGCATATTGTAGGCCCAGGTATCGGCACCTTCCATGTACAGATTTCCTCCCAGGTTGAGGTAAGTGGCCAGTGTGTCGCCCTCATTCTGTGTCAGTACATGATTGGACGAATAGACTCCAAGGCATACGAATACAGATGAATACAGTTTCAGATCCGCAGGAAAAACAGTGAGGTAGTCACACGCAATCCCGAGATCCAGAATGGTCTGGTGCATAATGGGGCCGGAGGTGTGGTTGGGATCCAGGTCAAGTATGAGAACAGGGACCTGTCCGATGAGCGCCGAGAAGCTTCCGTTCCCCGTCAAACCCTGATCCGCGGTGATGGCCAGCGTAAATGCAGCCAAATGACCTGCAGGTGTTTCCCCGGAGGCAATTACCGTGAATGCACCTTCAGTTGTACCTCCTCCGGTGATGGTTCCATATTGGATGAGTGGTTGCTCGACGATGATATATTCATCCGTAGAGGATAACAGGCCCTGAACGTTTTGTGCCCCGGCTGTGCCGGTATTGCTGATCTGGATCGTGATCTGTGCTGATTCGCCCGGATCCAGTTTGCCGTTATTGTTTCCTTCAGGATCCAGTATGGTGAACGTACCCATGGACAGTACGGGTGCATGAGCTACCAGGGTAAAATGGCTATTCCATTGCACCTCTCCTTCACCGGAGATCTGAAGGCTGAACAGGATGATTTCCCCATCCGGTACATCGGCACTCACCTGAAAACCAAAGGCGTCATTAACCGTCTTGTTGCTGTCGGGGAGAATGGTCCCGTATGCTTCCGTGTCATCGGTCAGGGTGACATAGGGATTTCCGCACGTCAGGACGGCTGTCACACCGTTGGCTTCCTCTGTTCCGACATTGGCAAGAACCACATTCAGCAACACCTGCTCTCCGTAATCCACCAACCCGTTGCCATTGGATCCGGCGTCGTTGATGGTACAGGCACTGTAGATCACATAAGGCCCATCCGGTGGTACGATCGGGACCTCCGTGATGACAGGAAGGCAGTTATAGGCCGTGGTAACAACCATCAGGGTATCCTCCAGCAGGAGAGGTTCGAATTCGACAACGGCAATCCCATCCTGAACAATGGCAGAGCCTATCAGCAGATCGTCAACCGTCAGGCCTATCTGGGCCCCTTCAGTCGTAGAGTTTACAATGAATTGTGATGCACCTATGAAAATAACGGGATCGTGCGTGACGGTCATGGTCTGGGGGAGGGCAGTCCTTACCACCAGTGAGGGATCACCGAAGCACATCCAGGCATTGGTTTCATAATACCCATCCGCACCATAGTCGTCATTCATTTTCATGCAACCATTGAAGGAAATTCCTCCGAAGGTACGTTTGATGTTATCCGAATAACTTTCAACCAGGATATCGATCATTTCATCCTGACCATCCATGGGCGGATCCCAGGACTGACTGACGGTTGACATCAGGGTGGCAATGGCCCCTGCAGGTTCACCTGCGTCATCTGTAGCTCTCAGCCAGGCTTCTGCAAAGCAGGTGGACCCGGTGAACACTCCGTTGCTGCAGGCCACCGACCAGATGAAAGGCAGCATGTGCGTGTTGGTGAGCTGATCCACATTGGAATTAGAGAATCCGGATGTACCCCAGGAGATCTCACTCCCGTGCCCCGTATAGGTGATCATACTGACGCCGGCGTTGACTTCGGAGGCAACCATGGCGGGGGTAGGATTCCCCGGAGCATCCAGATTTCCCTGCGTTCCGTCAAATAATTCCGAACAAGTTGTATAGGTATAATTCAGCAGGTCGGACTGAATATTCCGCATATGCTGATAGTCCATCTCATCGTCATCACCGGGACCCTGTGAGGAGGCGATGCCGGCCTGATGGGTGAACCAGTCGGTGCTGACCGGAGGGTTCTTTTCATAGTTGATGACCCGTTCAACCTGCGTGATGACCTGTTCAGGCGTTTCTGCTGAAAATCGCCCGACAAAAACCTCGGCATAGGAATCGTTCCCGGAGATGAAGCCATAACTGTTGTCGGAAGCGGCAACTCCGCCATACGGATGTGTGGGAACCTGAGCGGCATCTCCGACCAGGAGAAGGAATGTGAGGCCGTTCGAAGCATAGTAATCCTGAACGTAAGCCTTAATCTGTGTTGCGTTCCCGATGGTTGCCACATCGACCATTTCGATGGGGATGCCGGTCATTCGTTTCCATTGGATGAAGGGTTCCATCTCATCCAGGAAGTCACCGTGGCAGATCACCAGCATGTTTCCCTGTTCCTCCACCGGGGTATAACGAACCTGCTGAATATTCACGAAATGACGTTCATAGATCCGGTTGAACTCAGCATCCACGCGGTCAGTTTTTCCGCTTCGGATGAATGGATTGACTCCCGCATCGTCGATTTGTTTGATTTCGATGGTGACAGAGTGGTACACCCTCAGGGTGCGGGTGATTGGATTATACTGAAAGGGAAAAACAATCACGGTCTGTCCCCTGTAATCCCTTAAGATATAAGGTGTTTGAAGCTGAGCCAGGGTTCCGGGGTAAAATTCATCCCTGTTATAGGCTTTGCCAAATACATATGGAACAGTGGCAGGATCAATGTCACGGGTAAGATTGCCTTTGGATGGGGCAATGAAAATATCGTGATAATCCGTATAGGAGGAACCCGTAACCCTGACATCCATCCGGGCAAGGTCAGGAATGATCAGCGAAGCGGTCAGTTTGGGCAGGTCAGGTGATCCGGCCTCCAGGATGGGTGTTCCCTGATCCAGACCGATCACAAAAGCGGGCCCTTTTGGTGTGGCCACCTCGTCAAGGAAAAAACCATCAAAATGAAAATAAAGGGTTGATCGTTCCAGAGTGGATTCCAAGAGCTCTGTCCTGGCCGTAGTGGGTTGCGTGGATTGAATGCTCACCCATTCATGGCCGGTCACATTACTCATCCAGCTGATAATCAACGGAATGAATAGTAATAACTTCTTCATGGTCGTGAAGCTGTCGTAAACAAGCGGTTAAAAGTAGAATAAATTTCGTTAATTGCCAATTATTTGGCAAGAATTATTTTCCTCACCTCAATATGTCCGGCCGATTCAAACCGGCAATAATAGACGCCCGGTTCCAGTCCTTCTGCCGATAAAGTGACGGTATGGGTTCCCTTGTCCATTTTTTCCCCGTTGAGGAGTATTCTGACCGTTTCCCCGTTTAGATTGTATACACGGATCCTGACAGGAGATGCTTCCTCCAGCGCATAGCGGAACTGGACAAGTTCACTGAAGGGATTGGGGTAAATTTCCAGTGTGTTCGACCTGGCAGGCTCACCCAGGGATGTATACATATAGTAAATCGTATTGGATGGTTCCGATTCACAGCCATTATCCCCGGTGACCGTTACCCAGTACTCACCTGTATTGGGTGGAAGAAGGGATTGGCCGGTGGCCCCCTCGATCAGCACACCTTCCCGGTACCACTGGTTCCCTTCGGATGCACTGGATACAAGCATTTGGTCCACCTGTGAGATGGAAGGGGCTTCTGGCCTGGGCTTCAGGCTCACGGTGATTTCGGCCGAAAGGGTCTCCTGCCCATCGGTGACCGTAACCGTATATTCGGTTTCATCTATCGGAGAAGCCAGCGGGTTAAAGATGGTCGGATCATTTAAGGAAGAGGATGGTTCCCACGCATACGAATACGTTCCTGTTCCCCCGCTGGGGATGGCAAACAGCATGGCGGAAGATCCCTGGCAGATCTGCTGCGGGTTGGCAAAGGCATAGAGGCTGAAGGGACCCGGATCGGTGGCCATGGCCGGGAACTCGATCAGGTCGATCCACCCGCAGTCGCTGCCCGAGGATGCATAGGTGTCTTTGCTATAGATCCACCGGAAGGTCCGTGTTCCCTGCGACACCGGAAAAGAGACCAGCTCCCAGTCCTGGTTTCCCGACCATCCAGCCTTCATGAAGCCATCAATGTAGAATTTCAGGAAATCATATCCGGATTCGGATGAGACTTTCCGGTAAAATTTGATCGAGTCGTCGGTTAAAACATCAATGGTGATCATCAGGACCGTTTCCTGGAGATGGGTGATGGCCCCGGAGCGCGCACAGAAATTTCCGGAATATCCACCTTCCTGGACCTGCCATTCAGCATCACCGCCCAGTGCCCAGTTAAAAGCTTCAAAATCAGCCGTTTCAAAGTCCTCGCTGATTTTACCGATCTTAAGCTGATAAGATCTCTCCGCAGCGTAAGGATCACTGGTGATCTGCAGGCCGAATGTGGCCACATTGCCGATCGGGGCAGCCGGATCCACCGTTAACGTGAAATGGGCCTGATGTGTTTCCCCTGCTGCAATCGTGGTAAGCTGGTCGGTGAAGGAATTCAGGAAAATGAATTCGTTCTCACAGTTCATCCCCGCTATAACCTGCCCGGATGAAGCGTGCCCGCCGTTGGTGATCTCACAATACAGATCGGCAACTTCACCGGCATCCAGGTTGCCGTTACCATTACCATAGATGTCGTCAACAATGATATAATTCCCCGGGATGAACAGCGGAGCATGGATCAAGAATTGGATCGGGGAGGTCCAGGTTTCACTGCCGTCGGACAGTTCAAGGGTGAAAACCGCTTTATGAAGATCCGGAATGGAATCCTGCACATGGATCATAAAGACGTTTTCCTGACCGGAGACGGAGTCACTCTGGATATCCGGCCAGTTGAAGACACCCTCGGTAATGTCAACAAAGGGATCATCCGTGGTCAGCGTCGCTGTCAGGTTACTGGCGTCAGAGCTTCCGACGTTCTTCAGAGTAATGTTCAGCCTGACATCTTCGCCATAATCGGCCAGCTGATTGCCGTTACCGGTTGCATCATTTACCTGGAATGCATTCATCAGAATGTATGGACCTTCCGGTGAGGCAACCACGACGGTGCCGATATGGGGCTGTCGGTTCTGGGCTGTCACGACAACATCCGCAGTGCCGGGAACGGTGATGGGTGTGAGTGTCACTACGGCGACACCTTCCTCATTGGCAAAAGCGGAGCCGTGGAGCACGTTATCCCTGGATATCGCCACATAGGCATTGGGTTCTGCAGTGATGGTGAAAGAGGTGGAGGCCAGGGGCATGAGCTGATCGTAGGTGACTGCCAGTGTTGCCGGAACACCCAGGTAAGGTGTGAGCGAAGGATCACCCATCAGGTTGTAGATGTCCCAGTAATATTCAGCCATGCTGGGTGACCCTTCCGTTACGGCCAGGTTGCCGGCATAGATCATCTGATCCTGCGTCGTATACCAGTCTGAAATGTTCTCGCCGTGATCGTGGAACATCCGGTCATAGGCTCCCAGGGATGTTTCTTCATATGCGGGCGGATCTTCGGAAATGGGACCGACGCCCACTCCCCAGTAATAATCCTCATCCCAGTACGTACTGTTTGAGCCTCCGATATAACCGATTGAGCCTTTATCGACAGCCCTCAGCATTTCTTCTGCAAAACAGGCACTGGTCGCAAACTCGCTTGTTGAACAGGCATTACCAACCAATAGCCCATACTTGCCCTCATTTTGCAGCGAAGCAATATCCGATGTCGAAAAAGAAGGATTTGCCCATCCGCTCGGACTGCCGTGGGCAGTATAATTTGCGTAGGCAACTCCGTTGCTGATATCCTGGCGGATCTGATCCTCGCTCGGTCCTGAATTGGGATACAGATAAGTGTGCGAAAGGATGCCGTGGGCTTCGTTGAAATAATTTTCCGTACCGTAAGTGATCTGCCCGTTTGCCCAATCATGTCCGAAAGACCCATCCATGCCTCCGATCATGACCACCTCTCCCAGGTAGGAAGGATCGGGCATGGTGAACTGTTCGTACATCAGGGTCTTGTCGATCTGTGGCTGCAACTGATCGGGATTGGTGGCCGAAAAACGTCCGTAATACACCTCCGGGAAAAGATCACCGGTGTATTCACAGTATTCACGGTCAGATTCACCGCTGAGGTTCCAGGCCGGCACCTGGGCAACATCACCAACGAACAGGACAAAGGAGGGTGCGGGATCGGCGGTTGTGCCCGCTTCATACAATCCCTGCAGAAATGCCTTGATGGACGCGGTGGTTGTCCCTACCAGCGGATCATCGGTGTATGCCTCCATCACTTGGAATCCCTTTTTGGTCTTCCATTCAGCGAAGGGCTGCAGCTGCTCCTGAAACATCGGGTCCGAAACAATGACATATTTAACGGGAACCTGGGCGATGGTGTCGGTCCTGGTGAACGGTTTATGATTTAACAGCGAGTTACCGACCGACCTGAAATAGGGATTCTCCATCAGGGATTTCAGCTGCTCTGTTTTTGCCATGTCCGCATTCGGGAAGGTGATCTCCACCCGAAGATCATGATAGACACGAAGTATTTGTTTAACAGGATTATAAGCGAAAGGACAGATGTTCACCCTGCCCAGCCGTACACCCCTGAGCACGCCCAGTACATCCACTGTGACAAGCTCCTGTCCCCAGAAGTCATCTTGTTGATAAACCGTTATTTTGTATTCAAAAGGAGGAAGGGTTGAGGAGGATTTGGGACAGGGAGGCTGGTCGGGGAATACAGGAAACTGGATCCCGAGCCCGGGTAAGGAATACTCCTCAACGGCATAGCTGACGATTTCAACGTGAGGAGTGGATCCGGCAGGTACTTCGATCAGCCGTCGGTTGACCGGTAATTGCGGTTCGCCGGTCACTTCCGTGTACGAATAACCCGGAATGCCCAGCTGGACGAAAATGCCTGCTTCAGTCTGCACTTTCAGCGCATTGATCTCGGCGATGCTGTTCAGAAGGATGAGCTGATCAGCAGTGTTCCTGATCACTTCCAGTTTATTTTCGCCCTTCTGCCTCAAGGCAATCCCGTCAGCCAGCAGCTGGCCGGTCCCGGTGAAAAACAGGGCAAGGATGAAGACAATTCTGTATATTTTTATGAATCCCATGGTAAGATTTTTTGAAATGAATGTGCTGAAATAAGGGTTCGGGATAAAGCGGCCAAAAGTACGAAATTATCCTTTAAGCCAGCTTTTGTTGGAGGTATTTTCCGGAGATCTGCCGTACCGGATACCAGGCGGCCAGCAGGCCAATGGCAAAAACGGTAAGAAAAACATAAATAAAGTCGGTCGCTCTCATTTCAACGGGATAGGCGTCGATCACGAACGATTCGCTTCCCCCTTCCAGCGGGACAAGGCCAAACTGTTGCTGGAGCCAGCAGATGAATCCTCCCAGCAGCAATCCGAAAATGGCTCCTGACAGCGAGATCAGCAGCCCTTCGGCCATAAATATCCTTTTGATCAGCGGATGGTCGGCCCCCATGCTCTGCAAAACGACAATGTCCTTTTTCTTATCAATGATCAGCATCGACAGAGAGCCGACAATGTTGAATGTGGCAATGAACAAGACAAACGAAAGGATCAGGAATATGGCCAGTTTCTCCGATTTCATGATCTTATAGAGCATTTCCTGTTGCTGGTACCGGTTCTTGACCGTAAATCCGTTTCCGGCAAGCGCTGCGATCTTTTGCTGGAGGTGTTCCCTGTCGGCCTCCGGAGATAATCCGATTTCAACGGCAGTGACCTCGCCGGTATACTCCAGCAGGTTCCTGGCAAACTCGACGGGAACAATGATGTACTTTGCGTCAAAATCCTGCTGGATGGAAAAGATCCCGGCCGGGACAAGCATATCGCTGTTGAAAGCATCCTCGAGGCTTGTCAGGGTCTTTTTGGTCCGCTTTGGAACATAAACCGAGATGGCATTAAAAGGGTCGTTCAGCTGTATGCCCAGGTAATACGCTACGCCGAGGCCAAGGATTCCCTGGGAATATTTCCCCCGTTTCAATACCAGTTCTCCTTCAATGATCATTGAATCAAGTACATGCTGATCGGCAAAATCCGGTGAAACCCCCTTGATGGTTGCAATATACTGTTTGTTCTTATATTTTAACAGGGCGTTTTCTTCGACCACTTCCGTAAACCGGATGACACCGGGTAAGTGTTTAATTTCCTCCGAAGGAAGTTCCTCAGGTGTGAATGTCTTACCCTGCACCGCCTCAATTTTCAGATCGGGATCGAATGAATTGAACAGCGTGATCACCAGGCTTTCAAAACCATTGAAAACCGAAAGGATGATGATCAGTGCCATCGTACCGATGGTAACCCCTGCCACGGAAATCCCTGATATGATGTTGATGATATGGTGGGATTTCCTCGAAAACAGGTATCTTTTCGCTATGTAAAACGGGAGGTTCAACGCTTGCAGGTGATCTTCTCAGGTGTGCAGTAAACGTTCGATATTGTCAATGTAATCCAGGGAATCGTCTTCGAAGAACTCAAGCTCAGGGATGAGGCGCAACTGGTTTCTCAGGACATTGCCCACGTACCGCCGGATGTCCCGGGTATGTTGCCTGATTGTCAGGATCAATTTCTGTTTGTCTTGAGTGGCAAACAGGCTCAGGTAGATCCTGGCCAGGGACATGTCTTTGGTCACATAGACCTTTGTGACGGTGATCATGGCCCCGTCAAAAAGATTCTGGCTTTCAACCCTGAAAAATTCTGCACTTACCTTCTGGATAAGCCTGGAGACTTTTTGCTGCCGTGTGGTTTCCATACGGCAAATGTATGAAATAATCTGTCATCGAAATTAATCCATCATTATTGCGTTGATCATCCTATCTTTGCACGGATGAATAAACTCCTCAGGATTTTCAGGTATGTTAAGCCCTACTGGGGCTACGCCCTTCTGAATATTCTTTTCAATATCCTGTCCGTACTCTTCTCGCTTTTTTCCTTTGCCCTGTTTATTCCTGTCTTGCAGATGCTGTTTCAGACAACGGAGATCCCATCTTCTGCTCCTTCGTTCTCCTTTGGTGATTTCCATACCTGGAAGGGAAATTTCTATTACTATATCGGTCAGTGGATCAGTAATTTCGGTGAGGTCAAGGTTCTCCTGTACATTTGCATTCTGATCATTGTCCTGTATTTCTTCAGAAATCTTTTCCGTTATCTGGCCATGTATTACCTGGCTCCCGTCCGTAACGGTGTGGTAAAGGACCTGAGGAATGACATGTATCACCGGATCCTGATCCTGCCGTTGGCCTATTTTACCGAACAGCGCAAGGGCGACATCCTGTCGCGTATGAGTGGCGACGTCCAGGAAGTTGAATGGTCGATCATGAGTTCACTGGAGATGGTCTTCCGTGAGCCGATCGCGATCGTATCCTACCTGGTCACCCTGTTCTTCATCAGTCCTTCCCTGACGGCCTTTGTGCTTGTTTTACTGCCTTTCAGTGCTTTTGGCATCAACAGGCTGGGCAAGAGCCTGAGGCGGACTTCAATGAAAGGCCAGCGCAAAATGGGCGAGCTGATGTCCATCATTGAGGAATCCATATCAGGATTAAGGATCATTAAAGCTTTCAATGCCATTGGGAAGAGGAATGATTTTTTTCTGGAGAATAACTCGGCCTATACCCGTTTGATGATCAGGCTGTACCGGAAGCGGGATCTGGCATCTCCCCTGAGTGAATTCCTCGGGGCAATCGTTCTGGTCGGGGTATTATGGTTTGGCGGAAAGATGGTCCTTAAGCCGGATTCAGTGCTCGACGCCGCCACGTTCATTGTTTATCTTGGAATCTTTTCCCAGGTCATTCCACCTTCAAAAGCCTTTACCACTGCGTTCTACAATATTCAGAAAGGAGCCGCCTCTGTGGAACGTATTGAACAAATACTTCAGGCTGAAGAAGTTATTGTGGAAAAACCGGATGCCATTCCCATAACCGGATTTCATCATCAGATCGAATTCAGGCAGGTATGCTTCTCCTATGCCAGGGAAGAACAGTCAGGGGAAGACAATCAGGTGCTCAGGAATATCCAGTTGATCATCCCCAAGGGAAAGGCCATTGCGGTGGTGGGCCCCTCGGGGGCCGGCAAGACCTCGTTGATCAACCTGTTACCGCGGTTCTATGATGTTACCTCCGGGGATATCTTCATCGATGGATACCCGATCAGGGATCTTGTCATTTCCGACCTCCGGGGATTGATGGGCATCGTGACCCAGGAACCCATTTTGTTCAACGATACGGTTTTTAACAACATTGTTTTGGGCAAAGAGGGTGCTACACCCGAGGAGGTCCGCCAGGCAGCTCAGATTGCCAATGCCCACGAATTCATCATGAAGATGGAGCACGGTTACGAAACGTTCATTGGTGATCTGGGCGGAAAACTTTCAGGAGGGCAGAAGCAGCGGATCAGCATTGCCAGGGCTGTTTTGAAGAACCCCCCCATTTTGCTGCTGGATGAGGCCACCTCTTCCCTGGATACCGAGTCGGAACGCCTTGTCCAGGAAGCTTTGTTCAGCCTGATGAAGAACCGGACATCGATCGTCATTGCGCACCGTCTGTCCACCGTCCAGTACGCCGATGAGATCATCGTCCTGGACAAGGGCAGCATTTTCGAACGCGGTACGCACCAGGAGCTCATTGCAAAGAACGGGGTTTACAAAAAGCTACATTCCCTGCAGTCGTTCACATCCTAATGCTGTTCACGGCTTTTCCCGGACCGCGTAATCCTTGTTCAATGGATAAAAGCAATTCATTATTTTTATAATTTTGAGGGTTGGATACCAAAAATTCTGCTGATGGATAACCTGCCTGGCAAGATCAGGGAACTCGCCAAATCCTTTTATCAGGACACGGTTCTCATCCGAAGGCACTTCCATGCACACCCTGAACTATCCTGCCAGGAATTTGGCACGGCTGATTTCATAGCCGGCAGGCTGACCGCTTACGGGATCCCATTTACCCGCAATGTGGCCGGAACAGGCCTGGTCGCCCTGATCCAGGGCGGAGGGAATCAGGGTAGGGTGGTTGCGCTGCGGGCAGATATGGATGCCCTGTCCATTCAGGAAGAAAATGACGTACCCTATCGCTCTCAGGTTCCCGGGGTGATGCACGCCTGCGGACATGATGTCCATCTGGCTTCGCTGCTGGGTGCCGCCCGGATTCTTCAGCAGCTGTCCCGCAGCCTGAAGGGGTCGGTCAAGCTGCTTTTTCAACCCTCTGAGGAAACCTATCCGGGCGGCGCCATACGAATGATCGAAGAGGGGGTGCTGGAAAATCCACATGTCGACTGCATCATCGGACAGCATGTTTATCCCGGTCTTGATGCTGGCAAAGTCGGAATGAAACCGGGCAAATACATGGCTTCATCCGACGAATTTTATGTGACGATCCGGGGTCGGGGAGGACATGCTGCCACCCCTGAGCTGAACATTGATCCCATTGTCATCTCTGCCCACGTGATCCTTGCTCTTCAGCAAATCACCAGCCGGCTTGCCCCGCCCATTTTACCCACGGTAGTCTCTGTCGGGAGGGTTCTGGCCGACGGAAGGGTCAACATCATCCCCGACGAGGTGCGCCTGGAAGGTATCATCCGAACCTTTGACAACGCCTGGAGAGAGAAGGTTCATGGGCATCTTGTCCGGATTGTCACCACCGTTACGGAAGCCATGGGAGGTTCCTGCAAGGTGAACATTGCCCCGGGCTACCCTTTTCTGATTAATGACGATGCCCTGACTCACAGGGTGAAAAGCTATTCGACGGATTTCCTGGGAAAGGGAAACGTTCGTGATCTTGAAATGCGGATGACCTCTGAGGACTTTGCCTATTATTCCCACGTGATCCCTGCCTGCTTTTACCGGCTGGGAATTCGCAATGAAGCGCGTGGAATTGTGTCGAATCTGCATACTTCCACATTTGATGTAGATGAAAAATGCCTCGAAACGGGTATGGGACTTATGGCCTGGTTAGCCATTAACGAGCTGAAATCCTGAATGAAGGTCCAGGGAAAAGATTACCGGACCATCTGGATGGAAGGATACAGCGTCTGTATGATCAATCAGTTGCTCCTTCCTTTTCATTTTACAATAAATGAATCCCATACCTATCAGGAAACCTGTACGGCCATTTATGAAATGGTGGTCCGCGGGGCAGGCGCTATAGGTGCGGCCGCCGGTTTTGCCATGGCCCAGGCCTGCCTGCAGGCACCCGCTGCAGGGTACCAGGATTTCATCGCGAATGCCAGAAAGGAAATTGAATCCACCCGCCCGACCGCCCGTGATCTTTTTTCCGCTGTCGAACGTGTATTTGATGCGGGTTTGATCTCACCCGCCCGGGCCCTTTCAAAGGCGGAGGAAATAGCGGATAAGAATGCCCTGGATGGCAAACACATCGGGGAATATGGACAGGAGCTGATCAGGGATGGATTTCGCATACAAACCCATTGTAATGCAGGCTGGCTGGGCCTGGTCGACTACGGGAGCGCACTGGCACCTGTCTACCTGGCATACCGCTCGGGCAAGAAACTCTTTGTATGGGTGGATGAGACACGCCCCCGGAACCAGGGCGCCCGGCTGACAGCCTGGGAGCTGCAACAGGAGCAAGTTCCCTTTGCCCTCATCGCCGACAATGCAGGTGCTTACCTGATGTCGAAAGGGGAGATTGACCTGGTCATCGTCGGTGCTGACCGGATCGCAGCTAATGGCGATGTTGCCAATAAGATTGGCACACTGGCCGTTGCAATCGCTGCCCGTGAATTTGATGTGCCTTTTTACGTAGCTGCACCAACAACCACGTTCGACCTCTCCTGTAAGGACGGTGCCGGTGTGGTCATTGAAGAACGGGATCCATCGGAAGTACTCTACATCAAAGGGCTTGATGAAGAGACCGGTCGTTTGGCGGAAGTATCCGTTTGCCCGCCGGGAACCCAGGCCCGGAATCCCGCTTTCGACGTTACCCCGGCAAAACTGATCAAAGGCATCATCACCGAACGAGGGATCATCTCACCTTCACGGGAATCCATCAGGAAAATAGTACGCTAATTTAATCCTGGCTGATGTTTGTTAAACTGAAAGGAGTCAAATGGGTAAAAAATATACGACGATTGAAGTAAACAACCGGAGAACCAGGAAGGAATTCCTGCTCCTGCCAGTCAGGCTCTATAAAAAGGATCAATGGTATATCCGTCCGTTGGACAGGGACGTTGAGCGCGTGTTCGATCCTGAGAGGAATAAATTTTTCAGGATGGGCGAATGTACCCGCTGGATCCTGGTTGACGAACGGGGAAAGACCGTCGGGCGCGTGGCTGCATTCATTGATCGCAAGACTTCCGGCAAAAATGAACAACCTACGGGAGGGATAGGTTTCTTCGACTGCATCAACGATCAGGAGGCTGCATCCGCATTATTTGATCAATGCCGGGCCTGGCTTGCGGCAAAAGGCATGGAGGCCATGGACGGCCCCGTCAACTTCGGCGAACGGCACGAATGGTGGGGGCTGCTTGTGGAGGGATTTTCGGAACCCAACTACTGCATCCCCTATAACTATCCTTACTATAAGGATCTTTTCGAAAAGTATGGGTTCCAGCTCTATTTCAGGCAATTCACCTTTCACCGTACCGTAGCCGGGGGATTATCCGATGCAGTCACCAAAAAGGCTGAAAGAGTGCTCCAGGATCCGGATTACGCGTTCGGACCGATGGATCAATCGAAGATGCAACGGATCATCGAGGATTTCACAAATGTGTACAATAAAAGCTGGAGTAAGCATTCGGGAGTGTCTCCCATTTCCTCTTCACAGGCAAGGGCCCTCTTTAAAAAACTAAAACCGATCCTTGACCCCAACCTCCTTTGGTTTGCTTATTATAAAAACGAAGCCGTCGCATTCTTCCTGATGATACCTGAACTGAACCAGATCTTCAGGCATATGAATGGTAAACTTCACCTGCTCAATAAACTAAGGTTTTTGTATTACAGGAAGCGAAAGATTTGTACAAAAATGCTGGGAATGTTGTTCGGCGTGGTGCCTGAACACCAGGGGAAAGGAGTCGAATCCGCCATCGTGGTTGCTTTCAGCAGGCTGGCTTATCAGAAGGATTTTAACTATACGGAAATCGAAATGAACTGGATCGGGGATTTCAATCCGAAGATGATCCACGTTGCTGAGCAAATCGGTGGCAAAGTCATCAAAATTCACCATACCTACCGCTATCTCTTCGATCGGTCAAAACCGTTCCAGCGTGCAAAGATGATCGATTAAAGGGAAAATTTATAAAGAAGCGAACTGTTTCCTGACCGGCCCCTTCAGCCCTGGGATTCCCTCTCCTGAACGATGAGCACCGGGCAGCTGGCTTTACGAAGTACCCCTTCGCTCACACTTCCCAGAAAAGTACGGGAAAAGAGACCCAGCGTTTCAGATCCGATGACGATCAGATCGGCTTCTATCCGTTCGCTCTCTTCAATGATCGCACTGACCTTCTTCCCTTCCAGCAATACGGAGGAAACTTCAATGTCCTTTTGCTGAATGAATAACTCCATTGCCTTGAGGTCATTTTCAATCTTATGCATGTCTTCAGCCTCGATATCCTGTATGATCTCCGTACTCATTTCCAATCCCACATAGTAGGGATACTGGGGTGAGACGACATGAACCAGGCGTATGGAACCATTGAAGGCTTTGGCCAGGTTGGTGGCCATCTGAATGACATCCACTGCCAGATCTGAAAAGTCGATCGGGACAAGAATGGTTTGTAAAAATCGATGCATCATGGTTTAATAATGACAAACAGAGGGCAAATATAGTGAAATTTTGCGGGGAAAGCAATGAAAATCAAAAATCAAAGATCAAAGAGGAAAAATGCAGGTTCACGGGTCTTCAGGTTCACGGGTCTTCAGGTTCACGGGTCTGCCAATGATAATGAACGACGGTCTGTAATTTAAATTTTGGAATTTGCGACGAAGCAGTCGTCAGACCACGTGGATTTTCCTGGTGATCTTCTGATTTCCCGTTTCAAGGATCATGAAGTACAGGCCCTTGGTATACCCCTGGAGGGAAATGGTGGATGAGGCAGTCTGCAACGGATTGATAATGAACGAATCCATCAATCCGCCCATGATGTTGTACAATTTAATTTTGACCGTGCTGAGATTCGGATTGTTGAATCTGAGGGTAACCTTATCGGTCGCGGGATTCGGATAGATAAGAATGTCCTCCGCCTTCAGCAACTCTTCCCTGCCCTGAGATGAAGCACAAACGACGGGGAAGATGGCGTTTGCTATCTTTAAATTCCATCCAAGTTCTGCATCGGAATAAGGTAGCCAACCATCATCCGACCATTGCTCCCATCCGATGCCCGATGCGGCGTCCCCGTCGGTGTTCGTCCACAGAGCAACGGTATCCCCGGATGATGACGGCAGGATCACTCCCGCGTAAAAGGGAGCAGTGATGTAGAGAGGATCATCAAACGGCACATAGGTGAACGTATTCTCGCTCACATCCTCGACAATCTGCGACAGCGGGATCGAAGCGCTCTTTCTGATGGCACCCGGGGCGCCCTGTGCTCCCGTATTGTCCCATAGGGCAAAAGTGACGGAAGTGGTGTTACCGGAACCCTGGACAGCAACAGCAAATTCAAGCAGAAGTCCCTGAATTTCAATTTTCTCAGGATAGGCAGAAAAATAATTGGCTTTTGCCTTATCCCCGAAGCTGTTGTTACCCGAGACATAGCCGGTATTGTCGCCGGTGACCAGGTAATAGGTGTAGGTGCCGGCAAAGGGAAAGTCCAGCGTATCGCAGGCTGGCTGCTCCAGCAAGACGGTGATGTAGTTTTCCTTTTCGAGCGTGTAGGTGTTCGACCCGTCGGAAATGGTGAGTTTGACGCTGTATTTACCTTCCGTGAGAAATACGTGGGAAGGATTTTGCTCAGCGCTGGTTCCGCTGTCGCCGAAATCCCATAACCAGGAAACAGGATTTCCCAGCGATTCATCCGTAAACTGGACCGTCAGCGGCCGGACTCCGGAACGAATATCGGCTGTGAACCTGGCTTCAAGTCCGGTCCTGATGCCGGTAAAGGAAATTTTTTCGGAGTACGCATCATTGATCCTTGTCAGGGAACTTTTCACCGGGATCCGCTGCTGTGAATAACCCATGAAATGAAAAAAGATGAATGCGATAGAGAGTAAAACTGTTTTTTTCATGGGAATTCTGTTTAAATGACGACTAAATTTACAGCCCTGATCGTTCCTGTATTTTGTTTCTTGGTAACTTGCGCACAAGAAAAAATCGGACACTAAAAACAAAAATGTTGCCAAATCTTAGGATTATGTTTAAAAGAATGTTAAAAGTTACCGGCCGGCCTCTGGGTCTGCTGATGGTTGTTTTGCTGATCTCTTTTTCTGTGGCCCCGGCTCAGAAAAAAGAAAAAGACACAGCGAATGATACGATCAAATCCTCTTTTTTCAGCGGATTGAAGTTCCGGTCCGTCGGGCCTGCGTTCACATCGGGCCGGATTGCTGATTTTGCCGTGAATCCGGATGACCATAACGAATATTTTGTGGCCGTGGCCAGCGGGAATATCTGGAAAACGGTGAACAACGGGACCACGTTTGAGCCCGTTTTTGACAATTACGGTGCCTATGCGATCGGTTGCCTGGCCCTGGATCCCTCCAACCACAGCATCATCTGGGCCGGGACCGGCGAGAACAATCACCAGCGGTCGCTGGGTTATGGTGATGGCGTGTATAAATCCGTTGACGGAGGAAAATCGTGGAAGAACATGGGTTTAAAGGAATCGCGGCAGATCGGGAAAATTCTGATCCATCCACGGAACTCAAACATCGTTTATGTGGCTGCCGAGGGATCGGTATGGGGTCCTGGCGGAGACCGCGGGTTGTATATGACCTGCGACGGAGGCAAGACCTGGGATAAGATCCTGTCGGTGAGTGAAAACACCGGCATCAACGAGATGGTAATGGATCCCCGTGATCCGGATGTGATCTATGCCTCTTCGGAGCAACGGCGGCGTCACGTCTACACGAAAATCGGAGGGGGGCCTGAAACGGCTATTTACAAAACCACCGATGGCGGAAAGAACTGGGATAAACTGACCAGCGGTTTGCCCTCCGGCCACATGGGCGGAATAGGCCTTGCCATTTCACCGGTCAATCCGGATGTGGTCTATGCCATCATAGAGGCGGCGGAAGGTCAGGGTGGATTTTACCGGTCGGTCAACCGCGGGGCGACCTGGGAAAAAATGAGCGATCACCACGAATCCGGTCAGTACTATAACGAGATCTTCTGTGATCCGAAGGATGTGGAAAAGGTTTATTCGGTAGAAACCTTTTCCCACGTGACAAAGGACGGTGGCCGGACCTGGCAGCGTGTCGGCCGCAACAACAGGCACGTGGATGACCACGCCCTGTGGATCGATCCGGATGACACCCGTCATTTTATGATCGGGGGAGATGGTGGGATCTACGAGACCTGGGACGACGGCAAAAATTACATTTTCAAGTCGAATCTTCCAGTCACGCAGTTCTATCGCGTGAATGCCGATAACCAGTTTCCCTTTTATCATATTTATGGCGGGACCCAGGATAACAACAGCATGGGCGGACCTTCCGGGAATACCTCGCGCGACGGTGTCAGCAGCGCCGAGTGGTATATCACCAACGGCGGAGATGGCTTCTGGACAGCCACCGATCCGGTGAATCCGGATATCATCTATGCCGAAGCCCAGTATGGCAACATGGTGAGGTACGACCGGAAAAGCGGGGAGAGCATCTCCATCCGGCCGGAACCCCGGAAAGGGGAAGACACGTATAAATGGAACTGGAATACGCCGTTGTTCGTCAGCCCCCACGCACCCACCCGCCTCTACTGCAGTGCCAATAAAGTATTCCGCAGCGACGACCGGGGCGATTCCTGGAAGGTGATCAGCGAAGATCTGACCCGCCAGATCGACCGCAATACCTTCCAGGTAATGGGAAAGTACTGGAGCATCGATGCGGTGGCGAAAGACCGCTCGACCTCTCTTTTTGGCACCATTGTCTCTCTTGAAGAATCACCCCTGAAAGAAAACCTGATCTATGCCGGAACTGATGATGGCCTGATCCAGGTCAGTGAAGATGCCAAAACCTGGCGCCGGATCGAAACATTCCCGGGGGTACCCGAATACACTTACGTTAGTGATCTGCTGGCATCTTCTTTTGATGAAAATGTGGTCTTTGCGGCATTCGATAATATCCTCCGGGATGATTTCAAACCCTACCTGCTGAAAAGCACGGATAAAGGCCATACCTGGACTTCCATCGCGGGTGACCTGCCTCAGAATGGAACCGTTCACACCATTGTCCAGGACCACGTCAATTCCGACCTGCTGTTCTGCGGGACCGAGTTCGGGGTTTTCTTCACCTACAACGGCGGGAAAAACTGGGTGCAGCTCAAATCAGGCATACCCACCATTGCGGTCCGCGATATGGTGATCCAGAAAAGGGAGAATGACCTGGTGCTGGCCACCTTTGGGCGTGGTTTCTACATCCTCGATGATTACACTCCGCTCAGGGAATTCAAACCGGAATGGAGAGAAAAAGAGGGGTACCTGTTCCCCGTAAAAGATGCATTGATGTACATTCAATCCAGAAGTGGCACCTCGGAGGGATCCACTCCGTTCGTCGCACCCAACAGGCCTTTTGGGGCAACCTTCACCTATTACCTGAAAGAAGTGCCCAAAACCTCTAAGGAAATTCGGAAGGAAAAGGAGGAGGAGCTCTTCAAAAAAGGCGAAAGAATCCCGATTCCGGTGGATGCAGAACTGATTGCAGAACGGGAAGAAATACCTCCTTACCTTGTTTTTACCATTTCGGATGCGGATAATCATATCGTTCGGAATATCTACGAAAAACCCAAAAAAGGCATCAACCGGATCACGTGGAACCTGCGTTACCAGGGCTCATCTCCGGTGAACCTGCGAAATGACCAGTTTGATCCGCTGCAAGACGGAGGGGATGCCAGTCTGGCACTTCCGGGCAACTACTTTGTGCGTATGGCAATAGTGCAAAACGGTCAGCTTAAGGAGCTTGCCGGACCTGTGGAATTTACCGCACGTGTGCTGGAGAACGTTGCATTGCCTGTTGCCGACAGGGAGGAACTGGTGACGTTCCAGAAAAATGTGGCCGATCTGAACAAGGCCATGCAGGGAGCCCAGCGGGCCATCAACGAATTGCTCGACCGGACTGAATCCATCAAACAGGCCGGGCACAACACTCCGGGCATCGCGACCGACTTCCTGGCCAGAGCCAGCCAGGCGACCGCAAAACTTGAATCGTACCGGTTGCGTTTTACGGGAAAGACCGATAATCCGAGCGATGAGGAAAACCTGCCCGGACCTGTTCCGCTGAACCAGCGGCTGGGATCAATCGTCTGGGGACAGTGGCGCTCTACAACGGTGACCAAGTCGATGAAAGATAATTATGCGATCCTGCTGGAGGAGTTTCCCCCTGTGCTGGAGATGATCCGCGTTGTGGCGGAAAAGGAACTCAGGGAGCTGGAAGATGAGCTGATTCGTGCAGGGGCGCCGTGGACGCCGGGGAGGGTGCCTGTGTGGAAATGAGAAATGAGAAATGAGAGAGGAGAGAGGAGAGAGGAGAAAGGAGAAAGGAGAGAGGAGAGAGGAGAGAGGAGAGAGGAGAGATTAAAACTCAAAGAGCAAATAGCAAAGCTCAGGACTTTGTGAAGAATTTTTGAATAGTGTCCGTAACAAAGGTGATCTCATTTTCGGTCATTTCGTTGTAAAAGGGAAGGCGGATGATGCAGCTGGCAAAATGATCGGTATGCTCAAGGATCCGGCCGTCGTGCTGTGGACGGAAAAAATCGCTGGAATGAAGTGGCAGGTAGTGAAAAACAGCGTGGATTCCTTCGTTTTTCAGGAAAGAGAGCAATGCATCCCGTTCCGTATCATCACGGGTGATCAAAAAGAACATGTTGCCATTGACGGTGGCCCAGGGGGGAAGATCGGGCAGACCGGTCAGCCGCGCTTCTTCCAGAGGCTTTAATCTTGCGTGATAACCGTTCCAGACATTTTTTCTTTTCGCCTGGATCTCATCGTATTTTTCAAGCTGGGCGTAAAGTACCGCTGCTGTTATTTCCGAAGGCAGAAAGGAGGATCCAATGTCTTTCCATCCGTATTTGCTGACCTCCCCCCTTGAAAAGGCAGCTCTGTCGGTGCCTTTTTCCCAGATGATTTCAGCTCTCCTGATAAACCGCTCATCATTCACCACGAGCATTCCGCCTTCTCCGCTGATGATATTTTTTGTTTCGTGGAATGAAAAGGCCCCGAAATGACCGATGCCTCCCAGCGGGATATTTTTGTAGAAGCTGTCGTGGGCATGCGCAGCGTCCTCTACGACAAGGAGGTTATGCTGAGCAGCAAGGGCCATGACCGGTTCCATGTCGCAGGCTACTCCTGCGTAGTGCACCACCACGATCACCCTGGTGCGGGAGGTGATCAATCCTTTAATGGACTCCGGATCAATGTTCGGGTAACGATCCAGGGTGTCTGCAAAGCGGATCCGTGCACCCCTGAGCAGAAATGCATTCGCAGTGGAAACAAAGGTGAAGGAGGGCATGATCACCTCATCACCCGGCTGGACATCGCACAGGATGGCAGCCATTTCAAGTGCGTCGGAGCAGGAGGTCGTCAGCAAAACCTTTCCGAACCCGAACCGTTGCTGGAAAAATGCGTGACACATCTGCGTATATTGGCCGTTTCCTGACAGCTGTCCTGACAGGGCGACCTGGGCCAGATGATGCGCCTCCCGGCCGGTGATATAGGGTTTATTGAACAGAACCTTCATGGTGTGATCGCGACGTGTGTTTCCTCCGCGAAAATAAGAAGAATTGTTAAAGATGGGTTCAAATAGGTAACTTTGCTCCACTTCACTTTTCCAATGGAGAATCGTTCAGATATCCCGTTTTTTTTCATCATCGGCCGGCCCCGCACAGGTACAACGCTGCTCCGGGCTTTGTTCGACGCACACCCCAACGTTCAGATACCCTGGGAATGCCAGTTTGTCCTGAATCTTTATCCACGCTACGGTAACATAAAAGTATGGACAGAGGAGATCCTTGACCGGTTTTATTCAGATCTGGTGCAACAATGGCAGTTCAGTACCTGGAACATCGATCACGCCCGACTGCAGTCAGATCTCCTGGAATGCCAGGGGAGGTCAACCTATACTCGAATCTGCACGGTAGTTTATCTTAATTATATCTCATTCTATCCAAAAGAAACCATCAGGCTGATCGGCGATAAGAATCACGGTTATACGATCTATACCCGCCGCCTTAAAAAACTCTTCCCTGATGCCCGGTTTGTGTACATTTTGAGAGATTACCGCGATAATTTCGAATCGGTCAGGAATGTGGATTTCGAACTTCCCGTTGTATCCCTGGTGGTCTATAAATGGAAATATTTCTATAAAAAAGCCCTGCAGACAAGCAGAATGCATCCGGGATCCTTTTATTTCATCCGGTACGAGGACCTGGTGACCCATCCTGAACGGCACCTGCAAAAACTATGTGACTTCCTTGCCATCCCATTCGTACCCGAGGTACTTGATTTCTATAAGAAAAAGGGTGAAGCTGAAAAAAAATACCCTTCCGAAATTCTGGAAAAGCATCATAAAAGCTTGTTCAATCCGGTAAATGCCAGCAGGATAGGTCGCTGGAAGAGATCCCTGAGCGAACGGCAGATCAGAATCGCCGACCTTGTCGCCGGCAGGTATGCCGAACTGGCCGGATATGAACGGAAGTACAAGGGTTTCAACCTTTGGATTGGATGCCTGGCCCTGCCGGGCGTGGTTTATGCAAGGCTCATTTACCTGATGACCTGCTTCGTGGACAGGTTACCCTACCGGTTAAGGGGAAAAATACTGACCAAAGGTCCCTTATGGATTGCCAGAAGTCTCGCCGGCCTCTTCAGAAAAAACCGCTGATGGAACCTCTCCGAGATCCTTCACCAGCCGCTGGGTGAACAGATCGGCTCCCTTGATGTTGAGGTGATCCGGATCAAAAAAGTATTCCGGGTGATCGAAAAACAGATCGTGGTAATCCATCATGCCTTCATAGACAGGGTAGCGGCAGGCAATTTCTTCCACAGCACCATACAATTCATCCACCGGAACGATTTTGGATTCCTCTTCATAAAACTCTTTTGACATCGGGATGCGCACCATGATCACGCTGATCTGCTTCTCCTGGCAAAGCTGCAGGATCTTTTCAAAATAGACTGCAATGGATGGATCCAGAAAGGTTTCGTGTGAAAGAAGCAGTTTGGCCTTGTTCCAGGCCACGATCTGCCGGTTGGGTTCGTTGGCAAAATTGCGGTAATCCCGGTGAGGCCGGTAGCCATTGTAGATCTCCAGCGTTTTGACCTTTATCCTGTAAAAGATCGAAAGCTGGATGTCCTTGTAATTACCGGCATAGGAAATGAACCTGCCTTCCAGCCACCTGGTCAGTACATCCCTGTCCTCTTTGATCCTGGCCAGTTCAAAGTAGTCGATGTAACGGATCCAGTAGGAATTATATTCGAACCGGTTGGCTATTTTGGGCCCAAAAGAAGAAATGTCTGCTTGCAGGATCAGGTTCTGTGGTTTTTGCGGGATTTCCTCTAAAATGTGTTTCAGTTTATAGTAGGACTGGATGAAATTCTCACTGGGAGAACCATAGTTAAAGCTGTTTCCGAGGATATGCGTGTTGATGCAATTATGCGAGTTGCCAATGGTTAGATATTTCATGGTTCCCCGGTAATCAACATATTGCCTGTCCATGGTCTCATTGATGATGTTGTGGACGGAGAATGCCTTAAAAGCCCTGTCGAGGATGAAATTGACAATGACAAGCAGTGCCAGGAACAGAAGGAATCGTATGATCATTTTTCGTGTCATTCCCCGTCAGAATTGAAAGTAGATGAATTCCTGCTTCTGCTGTGCCCAGAAAATGAGGATGAAAAAGATAAATCCGGCATAAATTGACCACCGGATTATGATGTGCCTGGAGGCAATGATCCTGACCAGGTCATGTTTTTCGTGAAGATGTTCTGCAACCAGCATCACGACAAGCGCCAGGATGCCAAAAAGCAGCTCATTGTCACGGAGTATTTGGAATACCGATAGATGTAAATTACTGAAATTAAATGAATTAGATATAATAAGCCTACTCTCCTTCAGGTTATCTGCCCTGAAAAAGATCAGGGTGAAAATGATCAGGGAAAGTGTGATGATATTTCCGGTCAGGTTTTTCAGGAACCGGGATGGGCTGATGCCGGTCACATCAAGGAATCTTCTGCGGGGTTTTTCCGAGATGGTTTCCGCGATCAGGAACACACCGTTTAAGAAACCAAAGATCACGAAGTTCCAGCTGGCGCCGTGCCAGAGTCCCATGAGCAGGTAGGTGATGATGAGGTTGGCATAAAGCCAGGTAAAACTGACCTTTTTATTTTTGATATAAGGCAAGGAGTAAAGCACATAATCACGGAACCACGTCGTGAGCGAGATGTGCCACCGGTTCCAGAAATCCCTGAGGGATTTGGCAACCATCGGGCGCTTGAAGTTGATCATCAGGTCGTAACCCAGAATGCGGGCCGAACCCCGGGCAATATCCGTGTATCCTGAAAAATCACCGTACAACTGGAAGGCAAACAGCACCGTGGCCAGGATCACCGACAGCCCGGTATAGGTTTCAGGATGTGCATAGATTTCGTCAACATACAATCCAAGCCGGTCGGCAATGATCACTTTCTTAAAGAAACCCCACAGCATCAGCTTCAACCCGCTGATCAGCACTGATGCGCTGAATTCCCTGGGATGGTGCAACTGGGGCAGGAGACCGGATGACCGGTCAATCGGACCGGCGATCAGCTGAGGGAAAAAGGAAACGTACAGGGCATAGTGCCCGAAATGCTTCTCAGGTGCGCGGATCCCCCTGTATACATCGATCGTATAGCTTAATGATTTGAAGATAAAAAACGAAATGCCGACCGGTAACAGAATGCTGAACACAGGCAGGTTACCCTGAATGTTGAATGAATGAAGTAAAAGACCAATGCTTTCGGAGAAAAAATTCAAATACTTGAATCCTGCCAGCATGCCCAGGTTGGCCACAAGACTGATCACCAGATATGCTTTTTTCTTTCTGTGGCTGGAAGACCGTTCGATCTGCAGTGCCACGAAATAGTCGACCATGGTGGTGAACAGGATCAGGATACCATATTCGATCCTGTTGCACATATAGAAGAAATAACTTGCAAAGAGAAGAAACAACCAGCGCCATTTGACCGGAATGATGAAGTAAATGGCAACGACTGCAGGAAGAAAGACCAGGTACTCAATCGAGTTGAACAGCATCGTGTGATCTGGTTGAGCTATGACAAAATAACGAATTTTATCCGTATAAATCACTTTCCCCCGCCCTTGGCCAAAATATTTAATTTTGCAGCATGGCCCAGCGAAGTTTCTTTAAAGATGTATCCGGTGTTCTGATCAGCAATGTCGTTACCATTGTGTCCGGTTTGCTGGCGAGTGTCATCCTTTCCAGGAAACTGGGACCCGAAGGATTCGGGATCTATTCGGCCATTCTGGTGATCCCCCTGATTGTTGTGAGTTTCACTCAGCTCGGGATCCGGGGCTCTTCCATCTATCATCTTGGCAGGAAGAAGTATGAACAGGCGGAGATTGTTGGCAGCATTCTGCTCATCCTGGCCATGACCTCATTGCTCGGGATCCTGATCACCGGAACCGGATTCCTGATCCTGGGCGATGAGTCATTCACCCGTCTGTACATGATCCTTGTCGTGCTGTCGATCCCCTTCCGTCTTGCCATGGCCTATTTCGGAGGGATCTTCATTGGTAAGGAGCAGATCGGGAAAGCCAACTTCATCAACTGGTTCTCCGAACTCATTCACCTGGTGGCCGTGGCCGCACTGGTATGGTTCATGGAACTGGGGATCGCAGGGGCATTGCTGTCGCTGCTGGCAGCCAATACTCTGATCACCCTCTGGGCAGGGATCAAAATGGGCAGGGAGTATGGATTTCAAATCCGTTACCGTTCAGTGATCATCCGTGATCTCATTTCGATGGGTTTCCTGTTTGCCCTTGCTTTTATGGTCATCCAGCTGAACTACAGGATTGATATTTTGTTGCTGCAGGAGCTTTCGACTAAAGAAGAAGTGGGATTCTATTCACTGGGTGTTTCCATCGCAGAAAAGCTCTGGCAGCTTCCCCTGGCCATCGGTGTTGTGCTGATGAGCCGCACGGCCAATGCAGCCAACCAGGACCTGATCAACCAGACCACGGGCAGGCTGGTCAGGGTTTCCATCATTGCCGGCCTGATCGCCTCCGCCGTGCTGGCAGCCGTTTCACCCTGGCTGATCCCTGCGATCTGGGGAGACAATTTTCAGTCCAGTGTACGGATCATTCAGACGATTCTTCCCGGTATTTTATTCATCAGTATTTTCAGGATCCTCAGCAGCAGGCTGTCGGGCATCGGTAAACCCCACATCTCCATTTATGTATTTCTACCGGCCCTGATCCTCAACATACTGCTGAATCTGTGGTGGATCCCCAGGCATGGAGCACTGGGTGCCGTCTGGGCTACCAATGTCAGCTATTCGCTGGGAACCGTGGCATACGTTTTCATCTATTCGAAGATTGTACACGTCCCTGTGCGCAGGATCTTTGAGTTTCACAGAAGTGATTTTATGTTCATAAGTGAATTCAGGAAATGGAAGATCAGGTAGGACCCCAGAGGATGTCATCCCCGTCGCTTTTCTTCATCATCGGGCGGCCCCGGTCAGGCACCACCCTGCTGCGGTTTCTCTTTGAAGCGCATCCCGGAGTGCTTGTTCCCCCTGAAAGCCCGTTCATTCTGAATCTTTACCGGAAATACCGGAACGTGACCAGCTGGAACCCGGAAACGATCCGCGAATTCTGTGACGATGTTTACACCCAGCGTTACTTCGAAAAGTGGCTGACCGATAAGGAGCATCTTTACCAGCAGCTTATGGAAAAAGAAGGCAGGTCATCCTTTCAGACGATGGTCCGGCAGGTATGCCTTTCCTACAACTCCGTATTCGAAAAGGATGACATCCGGTGGATCGGGGATAAGAATCCCGGATATTCACTGTATGTTCACCGCATCCACCAGCTTTTCCCTGAAGCGAAGATCATTCACATCACCAGGGATTACCGGGATAATTACCTGTCGCTGACAAAGGTCAATTTTGAAGTTCCTGTTGTCCCCCTGGTCGTTTTCCGCTGGAAATTTGCCCTGAAAAGGATGTGGGAGCTGAAGAAACACGTTCCTGAACAGATTTTTTCGATCAGGTACGAAGACCTGGTGGCTGACCCTGAGCATCATTTCAGGGATATTTGCCGGTTCATCGGGATTCCGTATGATCCTGATGTTTTGTCATTTTACCGGAAAAAATCAGCGATCGAAAAAGCCTACGCCGGTTCGGATGAGATCCAACAGGTGCACCAGAGCCTTTTTCATCCCATTTCGACCCGCAGGATCAACCTCTGGAAGTCGGAAATGCGTGCCAGAGAGATCCGCATCGCCGATCTGGTGGCGGGGAAAGCGGCTGAAAAAGCTGGTTATGAAAGGCAATACACGCGTTTTAACATCGGGTTGTACCTGTGGATTTTGCCAACACTGATCTATGCCTGGGTGATGTACCAACTGATCCTTCTGGGAGACCGCATGCCCCATAAACTACGCAACGGATTGAACCGTTTCCTGGGGATCTTTCTGAAATCATACTGGAAATTCCATAAGCGAAAGATTAAACCGCTCTAGGAAGGAATTCATAGAAACGGCTTTCACCTGATCCGGCATACGCCTTGATCCGACCTTTATCCAGTTTGCCGTCCATAAAGTCGGCCAGCCCCGACCGGATATCTTCCCTGTCAAAGAAAAGGGAGTGTGTTGATCCCCCTGGCCCGGCAAGCAGGGTAGCCGCTTTGATCAGCCGGGGAGCGTACCGGAAAAAGCGCTCGGGGGTCAGGATATAGTGTTGATTGTAAACGCTCTCCTGTCCTGCCACGAGCTCATAGCCCAGGCTACTGACCAGTTTTTGCGCCCGTTCATTGTCGCGGAGGATTTTCACCGCTGATGTACCGGCTTTCAGGATGTGATAGGAGGTTTCCAGCAGACAAAGGGAAGCCCAGACCGGCACAAAGGTTTCATAGTACTGTTCATCCCAGAGGAAAATGCCCCCTTCCGAACTCCGCGTTTCCCAATCCACATGGCTGGAGTTGATCAGCCCGATTTTTTTTTGCCCGTATTCAATGATAAAGTAAAAATTCCCGGTATTGTTGATGGACCGGAACCACGCTTTCTGCATCTCAGGGGTGATCTCATCCCTGAATTCCATGTATTGACGGATCAGGAGGGAGTTTCTCCAGGCACGTACCAGTTCAATGTCTTCTTCCCGCAGGCGATGGAGTTTTATTCCGTATTTTGAAAGCTCCATTCTATAGTATCTTTTTGATCGTATAGGGTGGTTTTCTGCTCTGGGAGAAGTAGATACGGCTCAGGTATTCACCAATGACCCCGAGGCTGAATACGATGATGCCCGTTGAGAAGGCGATGACAACGATCGTGGAGGTGTATCCGGGTACCGATACGTTAAAGAATATTTTTTTGATGATATAAAGTATGCCAATGAAGAATGAAAAAACAGAAAAGATCAATCCGGTATAGACCATCATCTTCAGGGGTATGTTGGAATAATAAAGGATGACATTGGAAACCAGGCGGGCCAGTTTTCGGGGGGAGTAACCCGACTTTTTATTCTTCCGTTCGTTGTGACGGATGTCAACGTAGGTTATGTCGGCTGTGTACCAGTTGATCAGTTCATCCAGGAAGACGAAGCTCTGGTAGTGCTTGACAACATGGTCGGTCAATTCCCGCGTGATCAGCCGGAAAGAAGAGCCCTTGCCGGGTCCGTTGTTGAAGATCCGCGACGACTGGCGGAAGGAGGCACTGGAGATATTCCGCAGTGCATTGTGTTTCTTGTCAGGATAAATACCGTAGACAACATCAGGTTGTGTATCCGCGTACTGCCGGATCAGTTTTGTCATTTCTTCCGGTGGTATTTGAAGGTCGTCGTCGATGGTAATGATGAAGTTCCCTTTGGCCCTGACCATCCCGCAAAAGGTGGCGTTGTGCTGTCCGGCATTCCTGGCCAGCCGGATGGCCGTAATGATGTCGGGGTGATCCGTTTTTAAGTGCGTCAGCACCTTCCAGCTGTCATCCAGCGAACCATCGTCAATGAAGATTGCTTCAAAGGTTGCATTGAGTTCGTTGAAAACGGCCTGCATCCTGCTGAACAACTCCCCGAGGGTGTCTTCACCGTTAAAGACCGGCACGATCACTGAATAATCCGGAGCACTCATTTTTAAAATTCAAAAAGCAAATACCAAAAATCAAAAATAAATCAAAAATCAAAAATCAAATACCGGTTAATCGTTCATCTTATATCTTTCAGCCTCCCCCGAGGATGAGGTTTGTTGCCGTGATCCAGCGTGAGGCATCGGAAAGGAAAAAAACCACGGCGTTGGCCACATCTTCAGGTTCACCAAGTCCCAGGGGTTGTCGTTCTTCTATTTTTTTAACAGCCTCCTGGGAATAATTTTCAGCGGTAGTGTCCAGCATCGGTGTTTTAACAAAGGCCGGGCAGATGCTGTTGGATCTGATCCCCCTGGATGCCAGTTCGAGGGCCAACACACGGGCGTAGGCTTCCAATGCTGCTTTTGCACTGATATACATTGCTCCGCCCACAAAGGGGTATCTTGTGGATATCGTGGAGATAAAGACGAGTGAACAGGCTTTTGGCACAAGTTTTTTCCGTGACAGAAGGTTACTGGTGAGAAGCACGGAAGCATTAAAGCTGACATTGAACGTTTTAGTAATATCTGCCGTGGTGATGAACCGGGCAGGTGACAGATCGGATATCCCGACACTGTAGACAACCCCATTGACCGGTTGAAGATGACCGACCAGCTGTGTGATCTCTGTTTCATTGGTGAGATCTGCCAGCAGCCACTGGTGGTCAGTACCCGACAGTTGACCGAAGGTTTCCAGCAATCTTCCCTGGTTCCGGCCGGTAATGATGACCGTTGCCCCGTGCTGGCTGGCCGTGATCGCACATTGACGCCCAAGGCCCGAGGATGCGCCTGTGACAAGGATTCGTTTTCCGGTGAGGTCGAATGCGTTCATTCGTCATCAAATTGTCAAATTGTCAAATTGTTAATTGTCAACCGTCAACTGTCAACCTCCAGCACTCCCGGACACACCATCCTTTCCGTTTCAAGCAGTACCGTGCCCCAGGATAACCCGATACCGAAAGCAGAAAGCAAAAATCTGAGATGTTTATGTTTGATTTCTTCCTGCAATTCGGAAACGATGGTTAAAGGTACGGAAGCACTGCTGGTGTTCCCATATTTATGGATGGAGTAGGGGACCTTCTCCTTATCGGCTTTCAGCATTTTGCGGATCGTTTCGTTGATCAGACGGTTGGCCTGGTGAAAGACCAGGTAATCAAAATCATTGAGTGTTTTCTCTGCGTATCCGAGTGTGGCTTTTATGTTGGGCACTACCTCGCGAAGGGAGAAATTGAACACCTCGATCCCATTCAGGGCGATTTGCAGGTTATTTCTGTAAATTCCATTTTCGTATTTCCGATAGGTGAACGACTTTTTGCTCACCCAGTTGCGCACCCCTCCATCCGGGATCATGATCGCCTTATGACCAGCCCCATCTGTTTGAAGGTTGAAGATCATCGGGCCTGCCGTATCGGCAAATTCCAAAGCTGTAGCTGTCCCGGCATCCCCAAAAAGCGGATAGGTGCTTTTATCCCGGTAGGATGAAGTAACGTTGGAAAGGTCGCCGGCCAGTAAAAGTGTTTTTTGCAAACGCCCCTGGCTCATCAGGCTGCCCATGACCGACAATCCGTAAACATACCCTGAACAGCCCAGGTTAATATCGAATGCCATGCAGGTTTTTGATAATCCCAACCGTTCCTGCAAGATGGGTGCAGTGGCCGGAATGATGTAATCCATCGACTGGGATACGAAGATGATCACCTGGATCTCATTCCTGTCCCAGGGCAGGTCGTCCAGTAGCCGTGTGGCGGCAGCAAAGCACAGATCAGCCGTGGTCTGACCTTTTTTCGCGATCCTGCGTTTCTCTACCCCGATAGTTTTCACAACCTGATTTCTTTCCTTAACAGTGATCCACCGGTAATCCAGATTGGACACTTCTTTTACCGGAACAGCTGCTGCCATGCCGGCGATTCGAATGTTTGGGATGGAAAAAATGGCCATAATTCGTTGTTTAGCTTGAAGCTTGAAGCTTGCAACTCACAAATTTAATCCATTTTCTGTTCCCAACCCATGATTTCCTAATTTTGCACCGGTCAAATCAAAGGACATTTCCATGGGATTGGAGAATTTTTTAGTGGGCACGGTCACCGACAAAGATACCTTTACTTATACTATATGCGATATCCTGAAATTCAGGGCAGAGAACACCCCGGATAAAGTTGCATTCATTTTCCTGAAGGATGGTGAAACCGATAAAGAAACGATCACATACCAGCAGCTGTACGAACAGGCCTGGGCGGTCACCCATGCCATCCGAAGCCGGGGGATGCAGCCCGGTGAAAGAGCTCTTTTACTTTTTCCTCCCGGGATGGAATTTGTCAAGACCCTGTTTGGCTGTTTCTATGCAGGTATTTATGGCGTACCTGCCTATCCTCCGCGTAAAAACCGCTCTTTCAACAGGATCATCTCGATCGTCGAGGACTGCAACCCGAAACTGTGTCTTACCGTCAGGGATATTCGTGATTCTTTTGAGAAAAACTTCGGGGACGTTGAGGAACTGAGATCGCTTCACTGGATATCAGTGGATCAGGAAATGTTTATCAGCAAGAATTTCAGTTATGAAACCAAACCGGATGATCTGGCCTTATTGCAGTACACCTCTGGTTCCACAGCCAGCCCGAAAGGTGTGATGGTCAGCCATGGCAATTTCATGCGTAACCTGGAGTTTTTGCGGCAATGCTTTGAATTTACTGCTGAAACACCGACGGTTCACTGGTTACCCGTTTTTCATGACATGGGGCTTGTCGTGGGCATTATTCAACCAATTTACAGTGGTTTTACCGGGATTCTGATGTCTCCTGTTTCGTTCATTCAAAAACCCGTCCGCTGGCTCAGGGCTTTTTCAGACTATGGTGGCGTAATGGGAAGCGCTCCCAATTTTGCCTATGATCACTGTGTATCCAAAATTTCAGAAGAAGATTGCCGGGATCTTCACCTGGAAACCATCCGATCTGTGATGAATGCTGCGGAACCCGTCCGAAAAGTCACGATCGAACAGTTTTCGGAAAAATTCAAGGTCTATGGATTCCGGGCGGAGAGTTTCTATCCTGCATACGGGCTGGCGGAAGCTACATTGATTGTTTCAGGTGGTACTGTCAAAGACAGCCCAAAGTACGTGTATGTCAACAAGCAGGCACTTGAAGAGGGAAGGATCGAAATCACCACAAAGGATGACCCGGATTCCAGTTACCAGGTCTCCGTTGGAAAACCCTGGATCGACACAAATATTTTTATTATTGATCCCGAAACACACACACACTGCAGAACGAACGAAGTGGGTGAAATATGGGTTTCCGGATCCATTGTGACCAGAGGGTACTGGAATAAACCCAAAGAGACAAAAGCGACTTTTCAGGCCATGATCCGTGATACCGGGGAAGGTCCGTTCCTTCGGACAGGTGACCTGGGTTTCATCCACGAAGGTGAGTTGTATGTTACGGGAAGATTGAAGGATCTGATCATTTTAAGGGGGAGAAATTATTATCCCCAGGACATCGAATACATTGCCGAAAACAGCCATCCTGCGTTGCGGCCCAACGCCAGTGCGGCCTTTTCGGTTGATCTTGACGGGGAAGAGAAACTGGTCATTGTGGCGGAAGTGGAGCGTACGGCGATCCGCAACCTGGATGTCACGGAAGTGTGCGATGCCATCCGACAGCAGGTATCCGAAGAGATTGAGCAGGAAGTGTACGCCATTCAGCTGCTCCGCACCGCCAGCATCCTCAAGACCTCCAGCGGCAAGA
Organism: Bacteroidales bacterium; assembly: GCA_035342335.1. Classification (NCBI taxonomy): domain Bacteria; kingdom Pseudomonadati; phylum Bacteroidota; class Bacteroidia; order Bacteroidales; species Bacteroidales bacterium. The sequence goes on along the minus strand of DAOQWY010000002.1, from coordinate 190,196 downwards.
TCCAGCGGAGGGCCTGCAGGGCAGCTTTCTTAAGTCGTTCCCTGGAGACGGTTGGTGAGTCCGTACTGACGGAATCCTCCCTGACGAGTGAAAAAAATGTCCTGTCAATGGATCTGGTTTCCATACAGGCCTGGTTGACGGCCTGGATCCACGTTCAGCTGAAGGTCCCCATCGAAAAGATCGATGCGGGGAAGCCGTTGTCGGCATATGGTTTGAATTCAATGAAGGCCGTACATCTTCAGAATGCATTTCTTCAGAAGTACGGGATCAATTTTCCACCCTACCTGTTTTTCGAGAAGATAACCATTCGTGAATTGGCGGAGAGGGCAGGTAGATTGGGTCCATAAATTCCAAATTTCAGGAACACCGTTCCTGTATGATCGAATAAAGATCATTGATGGATTTAGCCTTGGCGATATCCTCCGCTTTGATCACCACGTCGTATTCTGTTTTGACCAGTGCGATCAGGATCAGGGCATTGATGGAGTTCCATTCGAATACATCACGAAAATTGCTGGCAGGCTTTAATTTACCGGGTTCCAGGTCCTCGAATTCAGCTTCAATCTTCTCGATAAATTCTTCTATGGTCATGACGAAAGTTTTTACAGGGATGCAAAGGTAGGATTTTTTTACTATTCTTTCATCAATTTCGCCACTTCTGCAATCACCGCGTCAAACTCCCCGTTCTGGTAACTGGTGATTAACTTATGACGCTGAATCTTGCCGCTGCTGGTCTTGGGAACCTGATTGGAACGTATGGGAACAAAAACAGAAATGGTCAATCCATATTTCTCCCGGAAAAATTTTTGTAAGCCGCGAAACGTATCACAGGTTGCCTGGTTGGGTGAACCCACGAGGAACAGGATGATTTGATCCTGTCCTTTTCTGGGATCGAACAGTCCGCCAATGATTACCTTCCCATAGCTGATTTCTGCATATTTACCTGCCAGGTTCTCCAGATCGTGTGCGTAGAGATTCTGACCCCGTACAAAAATGATGTCCTTGATTCTTCCCGTGATGTAAAGATTTCCCTTGAAAATAAATCCTTTATCACCGGTTTTTAACCAGTTATTAACGAATGAATTACGCGTTTCAACAGTATTGTTGAAATAGCCTGAAGTGATGCATTTTCCCCTGATCTGGATGTGTCCTTCAAGATTCTCTTCCAGGGGGTGCCCGTGGGCATTGACGATTCTGAGTTCAATATCCTTGAGTGGCTTTCCCAAACTCACAAGCTCTATCAGATCAGGGACATTGTTTTTTTCAACGACCGCTTTGCCTTCTTTCTGTAACAAGGTCCGGTTGAATGCAGTGGTAACGGGTACCTCCAGTAACTCGAAAAAGGTAATGGCCAGTGTTGCTTCAGCCATTCCATAGGCTGGCATCATCGACTCTTTTTTCAACTGGTGTTTGGATAGCGTGTCCAGGAAATCATTCATGATCCGGGAGGAAATGGGTTCGGCTCCATTGACAATGCCCTTCAACGAGGAAAGATCCCAACTTTTTGTATCTCTGTTTTTAAGATATCTTAACAGCAAGGCTTGTCCGAAATTTGGACATCCGGTGATGGTGGTTCTCACTTTTTCCATGACATCCAACCAGAGGGTTGGTTTTTTTACAAAATCAACAGGTTCAATGAGATATTGGTTGCATTGTCCAAAAACGGGACACATATGATAACCAAATAGGCCCATGTCATGGTAGAGTGGCATCCAATTCGTAAATACATCCGTGTCTGAAACATCCAATCCAACGCAAATTGCATCAATATTGGCGAGTATGTTCCTGTGCGTGAGTATGATCCCTTTAGGATCGCCTGTACTCCCTGAGGAGAATTGAATAAAGGCGACATCCGTCTCCTGAACGGTTACAATGATAGGTTCAACGTATGGATGAGTAAGGTCTTCTGTATTAAAAATATTTTCCGAAGGAATGATATCCGAAGTGAAACTGCTGATCAATTCAGAGGATAGGATCATTTTGGGATTTTGCAGTATCCGGTAGACATTCTCAATCTTTTGGGCGGGTTGATTGAACTCTGTAAAGGATAACGCGGGTTGAAGAATGGTGGGGATAAGTCCGCTTAAAAAACAGGCCCAGAGTACGGTTACAATTTCCTCATTCCGGGTCATTACGATGATCACTTTGTCCCCGGGAGCAAGACCCCTGGCCTGCAAACCGCCTGCCAGCGTCTTTGCCTGTAAAAAAAGCTCCTGATACGTAATGAACTTGATGTGGCCGTCTGACTGTCCAAATCCTATTCCTTTATGAGGAAAAGTCTGTGAAACTGAAATGAGCAGATCAGGAACGGTCCTTCTGTCGTAAATACCTGCTTTCATCGTGCCTTATCGTTTTACTTCCTCTCGAATCATCTTTGGTTTCACACGCTGCGCCATATTGTAATACTGCCACGTCCTTGCAGAGTCAAGCTGGTGGAGATAATACCAGCTGATCATCATGCACAGCCTGTATTCGGGCTGGAGTGCAACGGCCTTTTCCCAATAGGGAATGGCACGTACGGTATCGCCCCTGCTTGCCTGGTAATTGCCCAGATTGACATAGGGCAGGGGCAGGGTGGGATTTGTTTGGATGATCTCTTCATTCAGTCCAATGGCTTCAACCAGCGAATCGGCATCGAAATAGAGGTTCGCCAGCTCGGACTTGATGTTCACGTTCGACGGATCCAGCCTGCTGGCAGTCCGGAGGCTGGCAATGGCCTTCACCGTGTCACCCTTCATCTTGTACGTATACCCCAGGTTGAAGTACGGCTCTGGCCTCTCCGGCTGAAGCCGGGTTGCCTTAACCAGGTAGGGGAGTGCCCTGTCGGGCTCTCCAAGCGTATAAGCATAAAAGGATCCATAGTTGTTCAGGATCTCAAAATTGTCAGGATGGATCTTCAACGCCTGATCGTAATGCCTTTTGATCAGTTCGACCCATTTCGCCTGCTGATCCATGTCCATCGTTTCGGTGACTTCCCTTGTCAATAGACTGGCATACAGCATATTAGCCTTGACGGACCGCTCAAGATACGGAATGTCGCTTTCATACAGCGTAAGGTAATTCTTCCAGTCCTTATTCCTGTTGAATGTATGAACAGAATAAGGGATCAGGATGACCAGGCAGGTCGCCAGGATTCCTGCCAGCGACACACTGGATGGATTAAGGCGTTCAGGATTCGTACGAAATGCCTTAAAAATAAGGTAAGCCAATGCAATACTGAATCCAAGGGATGAAACGTACAGGTAACGCTCGGCAACGATCCCGGGTGACGGCAGGATGAAATTGGAATACATCGCCATCATGAGCAGGTAATACAGGATTGCAAAGGATAGAATATGTTTTTTCCTGAAGGTGTAGATGGCATAGAACAGTAATCCCAGATGGATCAGGATACTCAGGATCACCCAGATATCAGCCAGGTTGACCACCGGGATCATGTCGTATCCGTAATAGAAACGAAGGGGGTGCGGAAACAGGAGCATCCGCAGATAGAAGATCAGAATGGAAAATCCTGTCCCGATCCTGAGCCAGATGTTTTTTTCAAAGAAGAGCGGATTTTCGTAATACTGCACCGGCCTGACATTTTCGGGGAGGATGAACCGGGTGAAGACAAGAAACAGCATCACCAGCCCAAGGAATGAAAGCGCGGAATAAAGGAGGGGCCTGGCTTTGACATCCGTGAAGAAATACAGGGCCAGGGGATAGATGATGAAAAAGATCGCGGCGGTAGGCTTGGATAATAACACAAGGATGAACATCAGTACACTCAGCAGTAGGAAGCGGATCCTCCGGGTTTCAACAAAACGAAGGATCATAAGCAGTGTCAGCAGATTGAAGAGAAACCCCAGGAGTTCATCCCTGTTCTTCAAACTGGCTACAACTTCCGTGTGAACGGGATGTGCCAGGAACAACAGCGTGATGATGAAAGGAAATGCCGGATGGTGGTTTTTGAATAACTTTTTCAGCAAATGAAAAAGGAGAAGCCCGGTCAGGGCATAGAACAGTGCATTGAAAAAATGGGAACGTCCCGGTTTGAATCCCCAGATGGCATACTCAACGGCATAGGTAATTTTAACCAGGGGACGGTAACCGTAACTTAATTGTTCTTCTTGTGCATACCGGGTTGTGAGGATATCGGGAATGGCTTTCAATCCCTGCGCGATCTGCTCATTCGGATACGTAACCAGATGATCATCAAGGGAATATTTGTTTTTATACGTATTCCCGTAAAGCGCCAGCCCGAAGAAAAAAACGATCAGTCCATACACCCATAGATTCCCTGGTTTTGCGGGTTTCAAGGGCTTTAGATCCGGAACAGGTGACGTTTTAGACCCGGATTTTTTCATCAGGTTTAATTTGCTGGCAAAAGTAATAAAATACTCAGCGTCTGTGCCAAAAGTCCTTTGTGTTACTTCGTGGAAACCTTTGAGTCCTTCGTGTTTATTCTTCTGACCTGTCTTTTTCCAAAAGAACTGTCAACCGCATGAAGTCCTGAATGCTGAGCTGTTCTGCGCGAAAAGAAAAAACGGGATCCGCAAGGTTTGCATTCGCTGACAGGTTCTTCAATGCATTCCGGAGCGTCTTTCGGCGCTGGTTGAAGGCTGTCCGGACCACCCGGAAGAAAAATTCTTCGTCACAATCCAGATGTTCCCTTCGGTTCCTTGTCAGGCGGATCACGGCTGATTTTACCCTGGGCGGCGGGAAAAAGACTTTTTCACTTACGGTGAACAGATAATCAATGTCGTAGAAGGCCCCGGCCAACACGCTCAAAATCCCGTATTTCCTGCTGCCGGGCGATGAAACGATCCGCTCTGCCACCTCTTTCTGGAACATTCCGACGACCTCGGTCACCTGCCCCCGGTGTGCCAGCACATGGAACAGAATCTGGGAGGAAATGTTATAGGGGAAATTGCCGATGATGGCAAACCGCCCCTCATAGATCTCTTTCAGATCTTTTTTGAGGAAATCATCCTGAATGATCCTTTCTCCGATCCCGCAAATGGAATCACTCAAATAACGGACGGATTCCGGATCGATTTCGATCACCTTCAGGGAAGGAAACAGGGGTAACAGGTATTTTGTCAGGACTCCCTTTCCCGGACCAACCTCCAGTACCTGGTCGTTTTGATCCGACAGGCAGCCAACGATCTTGCGTGCGATGTTTTCATCGGCCAGGAAATGCTGGCCCCATCGTTTCTTTGGTCTGACCGATATGGCCGGATGTTCAATTGTCAATTTTCGATAGTAAAGTATCATCTGCAGGTAGTCGCCTGTTAATCGCCAACTGCCAACTGCAAACTGCTGATCCCTCGTCACTACGTTCCTCGGGACAGGCTGCTGACCGCCGACTGCCAACTAATTAACCACATCCCCCCTGAGCTCCCTGAACCGTTTCCGGGCTTCTACGACAAACAGGCTCCCGGGGTAATCCACCATAAGACGCTGGTATAGGTCCATGGCGGAAGCAGGATCGTTGAAATTTTCTTCGTGCAGGGTGGCTCGCATCATCAGGGCATTGTCAGCCAGAATGTCCCAGGGATAGAGGCTGATCAGCTGCTGGAGGATCGTGTCAGCTTCATGGAATTTTCCTTCCATGAGTTTGATCTGAGCCTTTTTGTACAGGATCTCATCCCCGATGGGATGCCCCGGAAAGGCCCTTTCCAGGGAGTCGAGCAGGTTCAAGGCGAGATCATTCTTGTTCTGAAAAACCAGGAAGTCGGCCCTGGCAAACTGGCCCAGCACGGTATAGGTGCTGTCGTCATCCATGTTGTCGAGGATCAGGAGCGACAGTTCCATCGCATCGTTGGCGATGAGTTTGGAGGTGGCCGCTTTCAGAACATCGAGCTGCGCTTTTGACCACTGGAATTCACCGATATAGAAGGAGAGCCTGGCATTCCGGAATTTGGCCTCGTGTCCGATCGGTTCGTGTTTGAATTCTTTTTCCACCTGAGAGTATAACAGGGTAGCTTCCCAGGGCTGACCTGAAAACAACAGGATATCGGCCAGTTCCATTTTGATGCCGGCACGTTGCCGAGGTTTAAGGGTCTTGATCTGCCGGGCCGTTTCCAGCAATGCAATGGCATCCTGCTGCCTGTCGAGATAAAAAGCCTGCAAATGCGCCTTGTTACGCATCAAAGACAAGGTCGTACTGCTGTAACCCAGCTCATTCAGCAGTTGATCGAATTGCCGGTCAATGTCCAGGAGAGCCTGGTGATCTGGTTGATAAAGGCCTGTATTCTTTAAGAACAGCGCATTCAGAAGTTCAATGCGGCCGGAGAGGTATAAGGAGGATGTTTCGCCTTTCCTGACAACATAACTGTATGCATCAATGGCTGCATCATAATCTTCATTGGACGTGCATAACTGACCGATCTCGAACACACGTGCCCCCTCTTCATTGAATCTTCTGTCGAGCGCCTTCGCCTGGAGGAGGGCGGTCTGGAAATCCTTTTGCTGGATGGAATACCAGATCAGCATTTCGGAATAGAGGATCTTATCGGGGAATTCCTGGATCCTTTTAAGAAGGGTCATCCTGAACTGGTCGCCCTTGGTACCGTCAGGATCGGCTGCCAGGTTATTCTGTATGCGGTTCTGTACGGTGTTGATCTTGGAAGGATCTGCTTCGAGCAGATTGAGGTACTCATCGAACATTTTTTCATATTTGCCTTCCATTTCATAGATCTGGCCCATCTCCAGGTGAAAAGATTCGGTATAACCCAACAATTCCCTGCCCCTCTGATAGGTTCGGATGGCGTAGTCAGTTTCACGGCGTGACTGAAACGACCCGGCCAGTTCAACGATCGCATTGCGGTTGGCAGGCAGTTTCGACAGGGCTTCATCGTATTCTTTCTGAGCCCTGGAGGGTTCGTCCGACATCTGGTAGATGTAGCCAAGGTCAACCAGGTAGCGCAACTTTTCAGGGTTTGCCCGGATCTGTTTTTTCACCAGCTTTATGGCTTCGTCGTACCTTCCCAGCTGAATGAGACTATAAAAATAATAGCTGTAGTTGACAAAGGTTGGATTTTCATTGAAGAGTTTTTCATAAAGGACAACGGCTTTGTCGTATTGCTGCTGGGAATAGTACTCGGCTGCCAGCTGGCTTTCATTGCTGGCCTTGCCCGTGCGGACCGTGGGAGGTTTTTTGCTGATGATCCGGTTGGTGTCAGGCTGCTGCGCAAAAACCATGATCGCCGAAAACAGCATCCCCATTATAAAAATCCCTGAGATCCTAAAAATTTCCCTCTGCATTAAATTTAATTATATGTATTTCTCCTCACTCCTTTCTCCTCACTCCTTTCTCCTCTCTCCTCTCTCCTCTCTCCTCTCTCATCTCTCCTCTCATATCATCCCAAACCCCGTATACGTCCTCAATACATCGGGAATCGCAATTCCCTCAGGGCCCTGGTTATTTTCGAGCAATGCAGCCACCACCCTGGGTAACGCCAGGGCACTGCCGTTTAGTGTATGGGCCAGGCGTGTTTTCCCTTCCTGGTCCCTGAAGCGGCATTTCATCCGGTTCGACTGGAAGGATTCAAAGTTGGAAACGGAGCTTACCTCCAGCCATTTTTCCTGCGCAGCGGAATAAACCTCAAAATCATACGTCAGGGCACTGGTAAAGCTCAGGTCTCCCCCGCAGAGTTTCATGATACGGAAAGGCAGCTGCAGCGCGTGCAGGAGACCAGCGACGTGGGTCCGCATTTCCTCAAGTGCTTCATAGGATTTGTCAGGATGCACGATCTGCACGACCTCGACCTTGTCGAACTGATGCAGACGGTTCAACCCCCGGACATCTTTTCCCCAGGAACCCGCCTCGCGGCGGAAACAGCTCGAATACGCCACATTTTTAACGGGCAGATTTTCCCCCGGAAGGATCACGCCGCGGTAGATATTGGTGATGGGGACCTCGGCCGTGGGAATCAGGTAAAAATTTTCCTCCGTGACCACGTACATCTGGCCATCTTTATCGGGCAGCTGGCCGGTGCCATAACCTGAATCCGCATTGACCAGCAGGGGCGGCTGAACTTCAAGGTAACCCGCACTGACCGCAGCATCCAGGAAGAATGCGATCAGCGCCCGCTCCAACTTCGCGCCTTTCCCTTTGTAGAAGGGGAAACCGGCACCGGTAACCTTATTCCCCAGCTCAAAGTCAATGATATCGTATTTTTTGATCAGGTCCCAGTGAGGCATTGCCTCAGGACCCAGGTCGGGCAGATCCCCTTCCTGGTAAACGTTTTCATTCTGCTCAGCTGAAAAGCCTCTTGGTACCGAAGGATGAGGCATATTGGGCAATTGCACCAGCAGATTGTTCAGCTGTGTTTCGGACCCGGCCAGCCGGTCGGCAAGTTCTTTCGACTGCGCCTTCCATTCGGCAGTTTTTTCTTTGATTTCACTGGCTTCCTCCACCCGGCCGCTCTTATAGAGGATGCCGATTTCGCGGGCAGCCTGGTTCGACAGGGCAAGGATGTCGTCCAGGTTTTTCTGGATCTTTCGCCGGTCGGAATCTGCCTGCAGGATCTCGCCCACAAGATGGATCCCTTTGAAATTCTTGATCCCGAGGCGCTGGATGACGTCTTCCCTGTGCTCCCGGATGTAGCTTAATTCTAACATAATAACCAGAAAAAAATCTCCTGATGATCAACCAGGAGATTTTCCATTCATATTAATAATGTAACGATCGTTTTTATTCCTGGGGCTTTTCAGAAGGAACCACGGAAACGTACGATCTGTTGTCTTTTCTTTTACGGAATTCAACGGTTCCGTCAACAAGGGCAAACAGCGTGTGGTCTTTACCGATGTCGACATTCAGTCCGGGATTGTGTTTTGTGCCTCTCTGCCTGACGATAATGTTTCCGGCACGGGCAAACTGTCCGCCATACACTTTGACACCCAATCGTTTGCTTTGGGATTCACGACCGTTGTGTGAACTACCCGCTCCTTTTTTATGCGCCATTGTTCAATGTTTTTGCCGATGATTCTGTTTGTTAGAAGCTACAAGTTGCAAGTTACAAGCTTCAAGCTGCAAGTTTATATACTGCTGATTGATAAATGGTTACCGTCTACTGCTCTTCCACCGCACCCTCATCTTCATCTTCTGCTTTTTTCACTGCTTTTTTTCGCGGCTTCTTCACTTTAGTCTCTTCCGGTGCCACCTCATCCGTTACAGCCTGGATCACAGGGCTGCTTTCAGCAATGATTTCCGCTACAGAGGCAGGTTGTTCCACAGCGGGTTCCTTTTCTTCTTTTTTCTTTTCCGCTTTCTCCGTTCTCTTTTCTGTCAAAGAGATCTCTTCAATCAGGATGCGGGTAAGGTAGTCGCGGTGGCCATTCAGTTTCTGGTAGCCCTTTCTTTTCTTCTTTTTGAAGACCAATACTTTATCACCTTTAAGGTGGGAAAGTATCTTCGCCGAAACGACCGCTCCTTCCACCACTGGTTTTCCGACGCGGATCTGGCCATCGGAATCGACCAATAAGACCTCCTCAAACCGGACCGGAGAACCTTCTTCGCCATCCAGGCGGTGAACGAATACTTCCTGGCCCTGTTGCACTTTGAATTGTTGTCCTGCTATATCGACGATTGCATACATCTGTCAGTCAATTAAAACTACCTTAAAAAAATGGAGCAGCAAAATTAGTAAAAAAATCGAAATTACAACTCCGGAGGGTGATATTATTTTTTCTGCATAGTAATGGGGGAGATCCCCGCTTTCGCGGGGATGACGTCTGTGCGTAAAATGAGGGAGGTCCCCGCGAAAGCGGGGACTTCATTCCTGCGAAAGCAGGAACCTCAACTTATCTTTCCCCGCGATAAACGTCATCCCTGCGCAAGCAGGGATTTTATCCCCGCGAAAGCGGGGAACGTCATTCCTGCGAAAGCAGGAACCTCACCTCTTCCCCCGCGATAAGCGTCATCCCTGCGCAAGCAGGGATCTAATCCCCGCGAAAGCGGGGAACGTCATTCCTGCGAAAGCAGGAACCTCACCTTTTCCCCCGCGATAAGCGTCATCCCTGCACAAGCAGGGAATGTCATTCCTGCGAAAGCAGGAACCTCATCCCCGCGAAAGCAGGGAATGTCATTCCTGCGAAAGCAGGGAACGTCATTCCTGCGAAAGCAGGAACCCCAACCTCTCACCCTTGCAGCTTGCAGCTCAAAGGATGACCTCATATTAATAATGTATGAATATTGGATCATTAAAAAAATTAAAAATCTTTCATCCTTCATTCTTCATTCTTCCTAATTTTACAAAAACCAATCCCATGGACATATATCCGCTTTACCTGGCAGGGGAATTCCGGAAATCTGCCGTAACCCTGGATGTTCGGAATCCTTATGACAAGGAACTCATCGCGCAGACCTACCTGGCCGACCCGGTCCTGCTGGAAACCGCCATTCAGAAGGCCCTGGCCGTCCAAAAACAACTCCGTGACCTGCCCGGCCACGCGCGGCACGATCTCCTGTTCCAAATAGCTGACGAGATCACGGTCAGAAAACAGTGGTTTACCCAGTTGCTGGTGAAGGAATCCGGCAAACCCTGGAAATATGCCGCGGCTGAGATCGATCGGTCAGTGCAGACCTTCCGCGTCGCCGCGGAGGAGTCGCTCCGGCTCCCGGGAGAATACATCAGCATCGACTGGACACCGGCAGGCGATCATAAAGAGGGTCTGGTCAGGTACTTCCCGGTAGGACTCGTGGCCGGAATCTCACCGTTCAACTTCCCGCTGAACCTGGCCGTGCATAAGATCGCCCCTGCACTGGCCGCCGGATGCCCGATCATACTCAAACCTTCGTCGTCAACGCCACTTTCAACGCTGGAACTGGCAAGGATCTTCGAAAACACAAGCCTGATCAGGGGATCGGTCTCCATCCTCCCGATGACACGGGAAACCGGTAATTTGCTGGTCACCGACCCGCGTATCCGGTTGTTGTCGTTTACGGGGTCCCCTGATGTGGGATGGGCGATGAAACAGCAGGCCGGAAAGAAAAAAGTCGTGCTGGAACTGGGGGGGAATGCAGGTGTCATCGTGACAAAAAGTGGCCGGATCGAAGACGCCGTGTTGAAATGCGTTACCGGCGCCTTCTCCTATTCAGGCCAGGTATGCATTCACGCCCAGCGCATCTATGTGGAACAGAGTGTTTTCGACTATTTTACACGCCTGTTCATCGACGCGGTAAAAGCACTCCGGAGCGGTGACCCGATGGATAAGAAGACGGATATATCGGTGATGATCGATGAAGCGAATGCCAGCCGCGTGGAAGAATGGATCGCCGAAGCGGTTTCGGCCGGGGCCAGCATCCTTGCAGGAGGCAAAAGGCAGGGTGCTTTCGTTGAGCCGACCGTTTTAACGAATACCGGGCCCGAAATGAACGTATGCGCCAGGGAGATCTTCGGTCCGGTGGTCACCCTGGAATCCTATGCCACCTTTGAGGAGGCCATCACAAGGGTGAACCAGAGCCGCTTCGGCCTTCAGGCAGGGGTATTTACCAACAACATTGATGAGATGAACCGGGCCTTCCTGGAACTGGAAACAGGCGGGGTGATCATCAACGACGTACCTACGTTCCGCGTTGATCATATGCCCTACGGAGGCATAAAGGATTCGGGTCTGGGCAGGGAGGGAGTTCCGTATGCCATCAGGGAAATGATGGAGCCCCGCCTCCTGGTAAAAAATTGTTAATTTTTGTCATTTAAATTGTATTTCATAAAATCTTCATTAATTTTACACAACATTTGACCGAAATACTTGCTTATAATTTTGTTTTGTTTTAATGTTGCATGATTTTTTAATAAATTTCCCTGGCATTCATGGAAGTTAATTAATAATAATGTAGTACTTTTACTCTGACTTAAAATAGAGAAGACCATAAAATATTCAGTCATTACTTAGGCGGGCATTTTTCGGGAAATCCAAAAGCTTTGATATTGCTGAGGATGAGTTCGTTTATGAACCAGACAAAAAAAATGATTTATTTTTGAATTAATTTTATTTATTATATATTTGCAGCAAAATGTCTTATTAACTTAAAATTTAATACGTATGAAAAAGGTTACTCTTTTTGCAAGATTAACAATGATAACGATGTTTTCATTGTTTTTCGGATTTCAGATTGGTGCCCAGATGGTAATTGACGTTGGGACCTACTCAGGAACAGTGTCCTATATGCCGTTCTATGGTTATTATAACTATGGTTTTTCCAAGTGCATTTATAAAGCCACAGATTTCGGCGATAACATGCCCAAACTCATTACCAAGGTAGGGTATTTCGGCACCACACAGTATGGTGGTTCCAATCCCATTCTGAATCTGACATGCTGGATGAAGGAGATCAGCGAAGGTGCCTGGACCACCAACACGTTCCCTGACAATGACGCAGGCATGATCGCCGATGGATGGACATTGGTCTGGGCGGGAGATTACCTACCGTTTGTCGGGGTCAATGAATTTACACTCACTGCCCCCTTCCTTTACTCCGGGCAGGGGAATCTGGCCATCGCCTGGCGAAATATGGACGGTGCATACAGCGGAAACCGCTATGTTTACTGGGAGCGTTATACCGGTGCGACCAATCAATCGGTGTACAGGTATTTTGACTCTCCCGTACCGCCACCATTCCCAACCGGAACTTATACGAACATCGTTCCCCGGTTAAGGGTATTTTTCCTCCCGCCAACGGAAGGAACCGTTACGGGTACGGTGACCGATGCGGCGTCCGACCTGCCCGTATCCGGGGCACTGATGAGGGCCTACAGCGTTTTTGGTGAAGTCTTTGCATTCACCGATGGCGCAGGTAACTATTCAATGACCATAGGAACGATGGGCAACTATACCACCGTTGAAGCCAACAAGGCAGGGTATGACGTTGCTTCGGTTGAGGTGATCATTCCTCCTGAAGGAACCGTTGATGCCGATCTTGAACTGAGTGAGGCAAAGGTCCCGGTCAGTGGCGTCCTCGCCCAGATCGTCCAGGCCGATGCCAATGTGGTGAAAGTCACCTGGAGCATACCCGAAGGATTTTACGAAATCATCTATGATGACGGTAATTTTGAGAACATGATCGCCTGGCAAACCCCGGGCAACTACAATGCCCTGAAGTTCACGCCGGACGGATACCCCTGCACCATTCACTACGGTTCGGTCAATATCGGCGACGGTACCTATCCGACAGGTGGTGACATCTTTCAGGAATTCACCATCGCCATTTTTGATGATGACGGCGCCGATGGCATGCCGGGAACAAAACTTGCCGAAGTGGATGTGACACCGGAAGAAACCGGCTGGGTCCTCTGGGATATCAGCGACAGACCGGTGGTCATCACCAGTGGCAATTTCTACGTTGCCATGGAACAGGGTGGTTCATACCCCGACTGTGCTCCCATCGCCATTGATGAAACCAGTCCGGTGTTCCGCAGCTATCAGAAATTCGGAACCGGCCCGTGGTACGAATCTGCGTTCAACGATTTCATGATCCGTGCGGTCGTTTCAAGTCCGGGCGGAGCAGGAGCCAACCGCGCAGATAAATCCGTGATCCATCAGGGTACCAGACCTCCCAGAGATACCTACATGAGCCTTTCAGATCCCAAAATGAAAATGGGTTATGAAGGTGAAGGACTTTACAGTCCGGTGGATGGCGGCGATGCCCCCAGGGCACTGTCGCATTATAAGGTTTACCGCATGCAGGAAGGTGATGAAACCAATCCGGGCAACTGGACGCTTCTGGCAGGTTACGTAACCAATACGGTCTATTATGATAACTCCTGGATCTCCATTCCCGACGGTGGTTACCGCTGGGCAGTGGTGGCCGTTTATGATGCCGGTGACTCCCCTGCAGCCATCTCCAACCTTCTGGGGAAAAACTGGACATCCGATGTTACCATCAATATCACCCTCTCGTCAAACCAGAGCCCCGAAGGTGCTTATGTTACGTTCATCAACCAGGATGGTCTTCCGGAACACAGCTACAGCGCCGTTGCCGGCCCTACCGGTGTGGTGGAATTCAAGGGCGCCTGGAACGGAACCTATGACCTGACGATCTTAATGGCAGGATACGACCCCTACATACTCAATGACTATGTCCTGAGCGGAAATGTGACCTGGGATGTCGAACTTCAGGAAATTACCGACCCGCCAAAGAATCTGTATGTGGATCCGCTGACCTTGCTGGCAACGTGGGAAAAACCGGGCGGAATGACGGAAGTGTGCTTCTATCCTTTCCAGAGCCAGGCACAATATGATGAGTGGACGGAAAATCCGACCAGTTCCAACTGGGCGTATTATACAAGTCTTGGTAACCCTGCACCCTGCGCATATTTCAATTGGTCACCTTCCGTGACAAATTACACGCACACACTGACCAGCCAGGTGTATGATTGCAAATTCTTTACTTTTCAGCTGACCCTGGAATTTGATGTTTACCTGAACAATTTTTCAGCAACCAACCAGGAACATCTGGCAATCGAAGTGTTTGACGGAACAGAATGGATCACCATTCGCGACTTTGTCAATTCATCCAGCATTGCCTGGACACACTATGCAGAGCAAGTCCAGGACTATGCCAATGAGAATTTCCAGATCAGGCTGAAGGCCTACGGAGCCGATTGCTACAACATCAACTATTGGGGAGTGGATAATGTGAGGCTCTGGAATTACAGCGAGAAAAATCCCATTGGATTTACAGTGTACCTGGATGATTTTATTTCAGGGTTTACCACTGAAACGTTCTTCCAGTATGACCCCAATACCATTTACTGGGGCCAGACCTATGTGAGCGGTGTCAGCTGCTATTATGCCAGCGGCCATTCACCCAGGATCAACTACACCTGGACTTCCGCCTACCTGCCTCCTCCATCCAACCTCCAGGGAGAAGACGTTGGTCATACAGCTCACCTGACCTGGGATTTACCATCCGGACAGGGTGATGCGTACTGGATCATTTATGACAACGGCAATGCTGACAATGCCATGGCCTGGTACGATCCGGGTGGAGAGACAGCCGTCCGCTTCACGCCGCTGGCTTGGCCCTGCACGCTGCAATCATTCCAGATGTATATCTGGGATGGCACTTGGCCGGCAGGTAACATTTATGTACCCTTCAGAATCAGGATTTACGCAGCCGATGGTTCGGGCGGATATCCCGGAACACTGCTGGGACAGAAAGATGTCACACCAACAACTGCGTACTGGGTGACCTTTGATCTTTCTGACCTGAACATTGTGATCTCATCGGGTGATTTCTATCTGGCACACTGGCAGCTGGGTGTGTATCCAAACTGTGCTCCGACAGGGATCAGCTCCAGTTCAGCAGGTACTGGCCGTGGTCTTGACCATGCGGTTGGTGAAGCCTGGGGTGCTCCTGATTATGACCTGTATTTGATCCGCGCAGGGGTTTTCGGAAGTATGGAAGGCAATTATGTACTTGAACCTTCCATAATCCATCCTCCTTCAACTGAATCCATTGATCCGACGGCTTCTGCTTCCATCAACGCCCCGAATGGTCAGGCGCTGAGCGGAGAAGTAAAGCTTGGTAAGGCGAACTATAATAACGGTGAAAACCGCGAACCGGAATATGGTGAGCTTATCTCCTTCAACATCTTCAGGGATGGCGTGCAAATAGCCAATGTAGCTCCGTCACAGGGTGGCTCACAGGAGTATTTCGACCAGGGTTTGGCCGCCGGCTTCTATGACTATGAAGTTAGCGCAGTTTATGACAACCCGACACCCGGTGAATCTGGGAAGGAAGGCCCGACAACGGTCTACATCAATGGTGAAGGCACGATCTACGGTACGGTTTCCAAGTACGGCAGCCAGTTCTTGCCAATCGAAGGAGCACTGGTTACCGCCACCGGCTCGTGGGGTTCCTTTATGGGATATACCGGGAACAACGGTTCCTATATCCTGGAAGGTGTCACGGAAGATACGTACACCATGACCGTGGAAGCTGACGGTTTTGAGACCCAGGTTCTTGAAGGTGTTGTCCTTGCTGATGAACAGAATCTTGAAGTGAACTTTGAACTGTATGAATTCCCGTATCCGGTGATCGGTGTAACGGCAACGCGTAACGCAGCCCACACCGAAGTGCTGGTCGACTGGTATGAGTACAGCGATTTCTACACGATTTTCTATGATGATAACGAAGCCGATAATGTCACTGCCTGGCAAAAGGGCGGAAGCATGCACGCACTGCGTTTTACACCAATGGCCTATCCGGCTGAGATCTACGGTGTCCAGATCAACATCTTTGATGGTTCGTGGCCGGCAGGTGCCAATCTGCAGCCTTTTGAAGTCATCGTTTATGCCGATAATGGTCCTGACGGGATGCCCGGATCAGAACTGGGCCGTACCATGGTCGAGCCGTTTGCCTATGGATGGGTGGATGTGAACTTTACAGATCAGGAACTTACCCTTGCCAGCGGCGATTTCTATGTTGCCATGGTTCAGATCGGCGACTACCCGAACTGCGTACCCATCGCCATAGATGAAGACGCCATGGTTTACAGAAGCTACTCGCGCGATGCTTCAGTGAATGGACCCTGGATGGTCTCCGAACTGGCCGACTTCATGATGCGTGCTTTCGTATACGATGAAGAAAAAGGCATGAGCATCCTCGGTTATACTGAAAATACCCGTACGGTGAACATTGAATCACTGGGCGACAATGCCCTGACCATGAACACACCGAAACATGTCAGTGGAACCTATACGGTGGGCGACGGTAGCTTCAAACCGGTCAAGGAAAATGAAGTTTCCAGGAACATTGAAAGTTATACGGTTTACCTGGTTGAACAAGGCGACGAAACGAATCCTGCCGCCTGGGTTGAAAAAGCCGAAGTAACCGAAACCAGCTACCTGGATACCGACTGGACGACCTATGCAAAGGGATGGTACAGATATGCAGTGACTGCAAACTATACCTATAATGTATCCGAGCCGTCACTCTCGAACCTTGTACCCAATGGCTTCGAACATTCCGTGACGATCAATGTCCGTACAAACGATGGCTCACCGGCTACCGGTGCCATCGTTAACCTTGCAAGGGAAGATGGCAACCCCAGTTACGTTTACACTGCTGTTGTTCCGGAAAATGGCGTGGTATTCTTCAACAAAGTGGTGTGGGATGGTATCTACAAACTGGATATCACCAAGGATTATTACAATCCCTATGCATTATCCGGACTTGCCATCTACGCCGACATTACGCTGAATATCCAGCTGGTGGAAATATTCCTGCCACCGGCATGCTTCTTTGTCGACAATATGACAGGTGTTGCTACATGGTGTCCTCCGGTACTGGAATATCAGACCGCTTTTGAAGAAGGATTCGAAGGTGGTGTCATTCCTTCAGGATGGACCCAGGAGTACCTCAGTGATACCCAAACCCCATGGACGGTCAGGACCGGTGGTGCACAGGGCGTACCCGAGATTGCCCACGAAGGTCAGTACAATGCCTACTTTGTTGGAAGTACGGCCATCACGCGTCTGATCACTCCTCCGATCAATCTGGCCAATGCGATGGTACCCAAACTGAGCTTCTGGCATGCCCAACCAGTTGGTGCAGGTCAGGATGAATTGAAGATTTACTATAAGACAGCACCAAATGCATTGTGGAAGACCCTGACAGGATATTTTGAAGATATTCCCAACTGGCGTCACGAAGAGATCAACCTGCCGATGCCAACCGGTACCTACCAGATTGGATTTGCAGGTGATTCTCCGCAATCATCCGGTATGGGTATCAGTTTGGACGAAATCAAGATTTCCGTTGGTGTCATGCCTGATGGACGTGCCCCGAGCACTGCCAGAGCCCTTGAAGGATACAATGTATACCTGAATGGGATCCAGCTGGCCTTCACACAGGAGCTGACCTATACCTATACCGACCTGGTCCTCGGACAATTCTATGTTGCCGGTGTTCAGGCCGTTTATAGCGGCGGTGAATCCATCATTCTTGAAGTGCCCTTCACCTACTATACCTGCGACTTCTTTGCCCCGCCGTTGAATTTCACCGGTGCGGTCAATGGAATGAACGTCATACTGAATTGGGAACTTCCGGCTGGCATTGTCCCCGTTGAATACCTGATCAAATATGACGACGGTGTTCCCGAAAATGCAGTCCAATGGTACGATCCGGGCAGCGAATTTGCCGTACGGTTTACCCCCAAGGGCTATCCGTGCGACATTCTGAAGTTCCATATGCATATTTGGGACGGTACCTGGCCGGCAGGAGATATCCTGAACCCATTCAGAATCGTTGTCTATGACGATGACGGTCCCAATGGATTCCCGGGCACGGAACTGGGTCAGATGGATGTGACTCCTGAGAACTATCAGTGGGTTGTCTTTGATATCTCCAGCCTGGGAATTACCATCAACGACGGTGATTTCTATCTGTCACACTGGCAGCTGGGAGTCAATCCGAACTGTCCACCGACTGCCATTGACGAAACATCAGCCGGACAGGGCAGATCATACGAACGTCAAGGGGGCGGTGCCTGGGTTGAAGAGGTCTCCTATGATCATCTCATGATCCGTGCTACGGTGTATGGTATCAGCATTGGCGGGCAGGTTCTCGAACCGGTCACCGTTCAGCGTACTAACAATGCGATCGATCCGTCTGCCGTCACCAGCCTGAAACCCTCGGGAGTGACACCGCCAGTCGGCGATATCACCCTGGGCGATGGCCAGATTGAAGTGACCAACAGCAGAGGCGGCGACTTTATCCTTAAGGGATTCAATGTATGGAAGGATAATGTAAAACTGACACCGATACCTGTTGCATCAACCGTATACATTGATCACTGCTCACCGGGTGGTTTGTTTGAATACAACGTTACGGCTGCTTACGACTTCGGTCAGAGCTGTCCGTTCGATCCTCCGTTCATCGCCAATGTCGGTGGTGATCTGCAGCCTCCTGTTGATCTGCAGGCGTTCCTGCTGGAAAACGACGATGTGCTGCTGACCTGGAGTCCTCCGGGTGCACCTACCGGTGAATGGATCGCATGGGACGATGGCGTATATGACAGCAGATTAGGCCTGACCGGAATCACAGAACCTACATCATGGTTTGCTGCAGCAAGATTCCCGGTCACCGACCTTCTGCCCTACGACGGAATGTATCTTACCAAGATCAGGTTTGTCGCAGCTGAAGCTACGACCATAGCCACCTATTCCGTAAAGGCTTGGGTTGGCGAAAATGCTGCACTGGAAGTAGCCAGCCAGGATGCACCCAGTCCCATCATCAACGATTGGAATACGATTACGCTGGATGATCCTTATCTGATCGACGCCACGCAGGAACTCTGGTTCGGTGTGGAGATTGTTCAGGTCGCGGATGGTTACCCGATGGGTATGGATGCAGTTACCAACTACGACGGTAAGGGTAATAAGATCTTCTACGAAGGAGCCTGGTACAATTTGCTTTCAGATTTCGGCATCGAAGGCGATTTCAATGTTGAAGCCTATGTTGCCACCGAGGCTGCCAATTATGCTCCTGTTATCCCGATAGCGAGGGAAGAAGTGAAGAGCCCGGGCAATACCACCCTTGGAGTCGCAAAGGCTGACAATCCAGCCTACGCTCCGAATGAGGATACCAGAGGCTTGATGGGTTACAACCTGTGGAGAAATGGCAATAATGTTGCCTATATCCCCACCCCGGATACCTCTTATACGGATGCCGGACTATATCCTGGTAACTATGAATACTATGTGTCTGCCGTTTACACCGAAGGTGAATCCTGGGCTGAAGGTCCCGCTTCCGCGACCGTAACCGGCCGTGGTACACTCAAGGGTTATGTATTCAATGCCCAGAGCGGCGCACCGGTCGTTGGTGCTACCATTTCCCTGCCGGGTGGATACACTGCCCAGACAGGATACGATGGCAAATACAACATGGCCAACGCACCGGCCGGCACATACGATGTGACCTGCATTGCACAGGGTTTCAACACCAAGACCATTCCTGGTGTGGTGATCAAGCATCAGGAGATCACGGTCCTTGATTTTGGACTGTTCGATGTGACCGTTGCTGTCCTTCCGTTCTTTGAACCATGGGATGCAGCATCCTTCGATGCTCAGGGATGGACATTTGATCCTACCCCAAGCCCCAACTGGATCATGAATGATGCCGACGGTAATCCGGCGCCAACAGCTGCGTTCCAGTGGTATCCGGCTGTGGAAAATTACTCCATGGCACTGGTAAGCCCGCGGATCGACGCTACAACCGCCCTAAATAACGTCTCCCTGAAGTTCGACCTCTTCCTGAGTGGTTACAGCTATCTTGCGAATAACTTCCTGAAGGTCGAAGTTTGGAACGGCACCAACTGGATTGAAGTTGCCGAGTTTGATGATGCAGAAGATATCGCATGGACGACCTTTAAGTATGACATCACCGATGAGGCGCTTGGTCAGCTGACAAAGGTGCGGTTCGTAGGCCATGGTGCTGACAGCTACGACTTCAACTGGTGGTATGTGGATAACATCAAGGTGTACGAATCCGTTACTTATACGCTGTATGGCACTGTCACTGAATTGGCTGGTGGTGCACCGATCGAAGGTGCTACGGTTTCCGTGGAAGGTTACGACCCGGCCTATACCAGTGCTACCGGTGAATACTTCGTCGACGTTGAACCCGGTACCTACGATGTTGTCTGCAGTGCCGAATGCTTCAATCCGATCGTTGTCTATAACCTGGCAATCACCGGAGATCTGCTGAAGAACTTCGCACTGAACCAGCCCATCCTTGTGGTGGATCCGGGTCAGATCGTTGTTGATCTTGCACCGTATGGCGTGACCACCGAGTACATCACCATCACCAACGATGGAAATGGTGTCCTCAAATGGATTGGTGCCATTGATCCTGACGTTACCTGGGTTGAACTGGGTGTCAATTCCGGTACACTCGGACCGGGTCAGTTCGTCGAAGTACCTGTCTTCATTGCTCCGGAAGGACTCTTTGAACCAGGTGACGTACTGAATGCATCGATCAACATTACTGAAGAACTGGGTTGCTCCAGTGAAGCGATCCCGATCTCGATGACCATTATCGTCGGAATGGATGATCCGATCTCCGATGGTATGATCCAGGTCTATCCGAACCCGGCCAGTAATTATGTGAACCTGACGGTCACCAATGATGTGACGGAAATCAGGATCGTAAATTATATCGGTCAGGTGATGGATGCCATCAATGTGGTCGATTCCAAGCTGATCCAGCTGAACACTACTTCCTACGCCACTGGAACCTATATGGTGGAATTCACCAGGGCCAACGGCGATAAGGTTACCAAATCAGTGGTGATTACACGGTAATCGTAACACTGAATGCAAAAAAAGAGGCTCCACCGGGGCCTCTTTTTTTTTGGTGAGGAGGCACCTGTTGGCGCCCCCTCACTATCTTTGTAACCATGTATTCGGTCAACAATATCACCGTCCATTTTGCCGGGAATTATCTGCTGGATGACGTTTCGTTCCTGGTCAATCCCAGAGACCGCATCGGATTGGTCGGGAAAAACGGCACCGGAAAAACGACCCTGCTGAGGATCATCCATGGAGAATTTGAGCCAGAATCCGGGCAGGTAATCATTCCTTCGGGAAAGAAAGTGGGGTACCTTCCCCAGGAGATAAAGACCTTTCGAAATACCACGGTAATTAAGGAAGCCATGACGGCCTTTGAAGAGGCCATCCAGCTGAAGGAAAGCATCGAAACAACGAGTGTGGCCATCAGCCGGATGACCGAATTCCAATCAGGTACCTATGATCAGCTTATTGAAAAATTAAATAAGGCAAAGGAACGATTTCAGGTGATCGGTGGATTTCTGATGGAGGCCAAAACGGAAAAAGTTCTCTTAGGCCTGGGATTCAAGGCGCGGGATTTTGACAGACCATTGTCCGAACTCAGCGGCGGGTGGCAAATGCGCGTTGAACTGGCCAAGATCCTTCTTTCGCGGCCTGACCTGATCTTACTGGATGAGCCGACGAACCACCTCGACATCGAATCCATTCAATGGCTGGAGGGATTTTTAACTTCCTACCCGGGAGCGGTCATCCTTGTTTCCCACGACCGTGCCTTGCTCGACAATGTAACCTCCAGGACCATCGAGATCTCGATGGGAAAGATCATCGATTTCAATGCAGGATATTCGGATTTTGTCGTGATGCGCGAACAGCTCAGGGAACGCCAGATGGAGACCTATACCAACCAGCAACGGCAGATCGCTCAGATTGAGCGGTTCATTGAACGGTTCCGGTATAAGAATACCAAATCGCGCCAGGTGCAGTCGCGGATCAAGATGATGGAAAAGATGGAAAGAATTGAAGTGGAGGAGATCGACCAATCCGCCATCCATTTTTCCTTCCCTCCGGCACCAAGATCCGGGAAGGTGGTCTTTGAAGCAAAAAACCTGTCCAAGCATTTTGGAGATCTTGAGGTGTTGCGTGACCTGAACTTTGCCGTGACGCGCAATGACGCCATTGCCTTCGTCGGCCGCAATGGCGAAGGTAAGACGACGCTCTCCAGGATCATCGTCGGTGAGCTTGACTACGAGGGGACTGTAACTTTCGGGCACCGGGTCAGCATCGGTTATTTCGCCCAGAACCAGTCTGAGTTGCTGGATCCTGAAAAAACGGTGTTCCAGACCATTGATGATGTTGCCGTGGGGGAGATACGGCCAAAGATACGGGGGATCCTGGGCAGTTTCCTGTTCAGCGGCGACGCTATCTATAAAAAGGTGAAAGTTTTGTCGGGCGGTGAGAAATCCCGCCTTGCCATTGCCTCTTTGATCCTCAGGCCTGTCAATGTACTCGTTCTGGATGAGCCTTCCAACCACCTGGATATGTACTCGAAGGATATACTCAAAAATGCACTGATCCACTTTGACGGAACACTCATCATTGTATCGCACGACAGGGATTTCCTTCAGGGATTGACCAACATGGTGTTTGAGTTCAGCAACAAGGGGATCCGTCAATACACGGGTGATATCTATGATTACCTGGCAAATCGCAGGATGTCATCCCTGAAGGAGCTTGAGATCGCATCTTCTGAATCGAGTGAACGCACTTCGAAGGCGGCCTCTGATCAAAAGCTGAAATACGAGCAAAAGAAAAAATCCAGCAGGGAGGAACGCCGGCTGACCAGCCGGATCCACCTGACGGAAGAAAAGATCAATCAGCTTGAGCTGGAAATCAGCCAGATCGATCGTTGTCTTTCCGATCCGGTGTCCCATCAGCAAGAACTTTCTTCCCCCGGTATTTACGACAGGTATGCCCTCCTGAAGGAACAACTTGACGCTGAAGTTTCGCAGTGGGATGAGCTTCACAGGGAACTGGAGCAATGGAAAAAGCTCAACGGATAGTTCAGAAAGTACGTTGCCTCATTCCACGGATGAGCGAATCCAGAGCGGACTTCCTGTCAGGATGCACCCTGACCCTGTCAAGATCCTCCAGGGCCCTGGCATAGTATCCACCCATCGCCTCCACTGTGTGATCCTTGATTTTCAAGGCAGAATACAAATCGGTGATACGGGCCACCTTACCAGCCTGATCCGTTGTGGGATGATGATAGAGGCTTTTTAATTCATCAAAGTCACTGCCTTCGGCAACTTCAAGTGCTTTCAGGTAGAGGTAGGTTTTTTTATTGGCGACGATGTCTCCGCCGGTTATTTTTCCGAACAGGGCTTCATCACTGAAGATGTCGAGAAGGTCATCCTGTAGCTGAAAAGCCATTCCCATGTTCAATCCACATTCATAAAGGCGCCTGGCTTCCTCTGTGCCAGCACCGCCGATGAGGGATCCAATTTCCAGGCTGCCGGCCAGAAGCACGGCTGTTTTTAGCCGGATCATGACCAGGTAGTCCTGGATCGGAACATCGTCCTGTTTCTCGAAATTCATGTCAAGCTGTTGTCCTTCACATACTTCAATGGCCGTTTTGGTAAAAACTTCCAGCACGGCAGGCAGCACGGCCTCTTCACAGTGAAGCAGATGCTGATAAGCCAGTGCAAATAAGGTATCACCTGAAAGAATTGCTACGTTGGCATTCCATTTCGCCTGGACCGTTGGATGGCCTCTTCTCAGCGGTGCCTGATCCATGATATCGTCGTGCAGCAGGGTGAAGTTGTGGAAAAGTTCAATGCCGATGGCAGGGAGGAGCGCTTTTTGAACGTCCCGTCCAAACAGATCACATCCCGCCAGAACGAGGACCGGGCGAAGCCGTTTTCCTCCGAGGGATAACGTATACTTGACCGGGTCATATAATTCAGGTGGAAATCCATCGAAATCCCTCCCGGAGAGCGCATCGGAAAAGATCCGTTGAAGTGTCTCTATGGAATGCATTCCTGTTTTGATTACTTTACAAGATCGAGCAGATACTTGCCATACCCGCTGTTGAGCAGGGGTTGGGCTACAAGGGCCAACTGTTCACCTGAAATGAAACCCATTCGGTAGGCTATTTCCTCAATGCACCCTATTTTCAGACCCTGACGGTCCTCGATGACCTGAACAAACTGTGAAGCCTGCAACAGGGAAGCAAAGGTCCCTGTATCCAGCCAGGCGGTTCCCCTGCTAAGAATTCCCACCTTGAGTTTTTTCCTTTCCAGGTAATACCGGTTCACATCGGTGATCTCATATTCCCCTCTGGCGCTTGGTTTCATGCTTTTTGCCACCTGGATGACCGAATTGTCATAAAAATACAATCCAGGGACGGCATAATTGGATCTGGGATGGGCAGGCTTTTCTTCAATGGATGTCGCAGTCAGGTTTTCGTCGAATTCCACCACGCCATAGCGTTGCGGATCAGATACGTGATAGGCGAACACAATCCCGCCATCCGGGTCATTGTTGTCCTGAAGCAGTCCCTGCATTCCGGTGCCATAGAAGATGTTATCACCCAGGATCAGGGCAGCCTTATCGCTGCCGATGAATCCCTCCCCGATGACGAATGCCTGGGCGATACCGTTGGGAATGGCCTGCTCGGCATAACTGAACGATAATCCGAGGGAATGGCCATCGCCCAGCAGCCGCCTGAAATGAGGCAGGTCGTGGGGTGTAGAGATGACCAATATTTCGCGGATTCCGGCCATCATCAGGACCGACAGCGGATAATAGATCATGGGTTTGTCATAGATGGGCATCAGTTGTTTGCTTATCGCCAGGGTGATGGGGAATAAGCGCGTGCCCGAACCTCCTGCAAGGATGATCCCTTTCATGTTGTGAAAATTTTAACAAAAATATCAATTAAATCCATTATTTTTGATGAAATGACACCTATGTTCAGTATGGAACGAAAGGTTCTTTTCATCGACACCGCCCATCCCTATCTAAAGGAGGAGCTGAACCGGCTGGGCTTTACCTGTGACTTTTTTCCGGACTATGCTTACAATGATTTCAGTAAGATCATTGCTGGCTACACAGGGATCATCGTTCGCAATAAAATCAGGCTGGATAAGGAGTTGCTCGGCCGTGCACCTGCCCTGCGTTTCATCGCCAGGATCGGTGCAGGAATGGAGGGCATCGATACTGCCTTTGCCCTGCAACGCGGGATTGCTTGCCTCAATGCACCGGAAGGAAACAGGGATGCCCTGGCAGAGCATACCCTGGGGATGATCCTTGCGCTGATCAACCATATGGTGCGGGCGGATGCACAGGTTCGAAACGGGATCTGGGACAGGGAAGGCAACCGCGGCACCGAACTGATGGGAAAAACCCTCGGGATCATTGGCTATGGAAACATGGGAAGTGCATTCGCCAGGCGGCTGAGTGGTTTTCAGATGGAGGTGCTGGCTTACGATAAGTACAAGAAGAACTATGGGGATGCCTTTGTAAAAGAAGCCAGCCTGGAAGAACTCCGGATGAGATGCGATCTGGTGAGCCTGCACGTTCCTCTTACTGCTGAAACCAGGTATATGGTTGACGATGCGTTTATTCGTTCGTTCAGGAAAAATTTCTATCTGATCAATACCTCCCGCGGACAGGTGGTCAACACGGCTGATCTGATCCGGCATCTTGATTCAGGCAAGATCCTGGGGGCTGCCCTGGATGTCCTGGAATGGGAGGACACCTCCTTCGAAGACCTGAACAAGAATGCTGACAATCCACTCTTTATGGATCTTATGCACCGCGAAAATATCATCCTTTCGCCCCATGTTGCCGGATATTCGGCTGAGTCGCCCCTTAAAATGGCGAAAGTGATGGTCGACAAGATAAAAAATGAGTTCGGGTTGTAAAAAATTCTAATTTTGCACCTGAAAATTTTCTGCCAGCTAATGGTAAAATAACTGATTATCATAAAGATACTCAACTTTGATTATTCCGAATGAAACGAGACGATAAAGTTTTCAGTGGGAAGACACTTGCCATTTTGTCGGGAGGCGGGGATACTCCGGCCATCAACTCCAGCATCGAAGCGATACGTAACCGGGCCTCATTGCTGGGTTTTCACGTGTACGGCATACGGCACGGCTGGAAAGGATTGCTGGGTGACGGGGATGTTGTCGATCTCACACATCAACCCTACAACGGATGGTATGGCGGCTCCGCTTTACGGTCAAGCCGCACGAATCCCTTCCCCTCGAAAAAGAATCCTGAATCCAGGATTCCACAGGTCCTGCAAAATCTTGACCGGTACAAGATCGATGTACTGGTCACCATTGGAGGCGACGACACCAATGGAGCTGCCAAACGTCTTTATGAAACGGAAGGCGTTCCGGTCATCGGGTTTCCTAAAACAATTGATAATGATTTAAGAACCAGGACAATACATCATTTTAACGACACGGAGATCGAAGCAGTTCTCTGCCCCGGATTTCCATCCGCATCAAAAGCTGTGGCGGAATATACTTCTCGTATCAGAACCACCGCCGAATCCCATTCCAGAGTCCTGGTGATGGAAGTGATGGGAAGGGATGCGGGGTGGCTCACCGGTGCTGCTGTATTCGGAGGTGCCGACCTGTACCTGGTCCCGGAATTTGAGATCACCAGTGAGCGGAAAGAGTTTTTTCTGGAAACCGTGAAGGAATCGTATCTGAAATCTCCCAAAAAAACCCTGATCATTGCGGTTTCTGAAGGTGTCAGGTGGTACGACGACAAACTGGAAAAGGTGGATGTGGTCTATGCCAGCTCCGAAGTGGATGAATACGGACATCCGCGCTTTGGCGGAATAAGCGGGATCATCGCCAGTGAAATTTACAATAAGCTTCATATCGAAGCCAGGGCAGTGATCACGGGTTATTACCCCCGTTCGGGTAACTGCAGTGAATATGACCGCCGCCTGACCATGACACTGGCCGATAAAGTGGTCGATCTCATTCTCAGGGAGGATTATGGCCAGATGCCCGTCATGAAAGAGATTGTCACCTATGACCATCTGGAAGAATTTAATACCGGCTCAATCGATATGGGAAGAGTTGGCAATCGCTCGCTGCCTGAGGAATATTATGACGTCAACAGATTCCAGTTTTCGGATGCTTACGTCTCCTTTCTGGGCAATATCCTCGAACGACCCAAGACCCTGGATTTTATGTATGATTTTCCGGTCGTTCTTCCTGAAGAATAAGTGCACGGAAAACGATCAATGCCATTGACGAGGGAGAATTGGACCTAAAAGAAATACAAGCCCTTTACGATCAGGATTCACGCGTTCAGCAGATTACAGAGATCCTCCTCCGGCACGGTTCAAATTGCCGGTTGCACGTGAAAGGTCTGCTGGGATCTTCCCGCGCTTTTTTTACCACAGCACTCTTTCACAGGCTCCCTGGCAACCATTTGTTCATCCTGCCCGACAAAGAATCCGCAGCTTATTTTTATAACGACCTGGAGAACCTGTCGGGCGAGAAAAACAGCAACTACACAAAAAAGAAGGTCCTCTTTTTCCCAACCTCCTACAAAAGACACTACCAGATAGAAGACACGGACAACAGCAACCTTCTTTCCCGCTCTGAGGTTTTAAACCGGCTGGGAACCGAAGATCGCAAATCAATGATCATTACCTATCCGGAGGCTTTGAGTGAAAAGGTGGCCAGTAAGACCACACTCCGGAAAAACCTTTTCAAGATAAAAAAAGGAGACGCCCTCAGCCTCGACTTTTTAGGGGATCTGCTCACGGAGTATGAATTTGAACGTGTGGATTTTGTTCTTGAACCCGGCCACTTCTCCATCCGCGGAGGGATCGTCGATGTTTTTTCATTTTCCAATGATGATCCTTTCCGGATTGAATTTGCGGGGGATGAAATTGCTTCCATCCGAACTTTTGACCCGGGAACCCAGCTCTCACTGGAAAAGCTTAACCGTATTACGCTGCTTCCCAACATTCAGGACCGAAATCAAAAAGAACAGAGGGAATCATTGCTGGCTTATACTCCATCCGGTACGGTCCTATGGTTCGATCAGATCCAGTTCACCCTTGAACGCATTGATCAGGAATTTCATAAGGCTGAAGATGCATTCTCGAGGTCAGGCGATTCTTACGACCTGTCGTTGCACGACCTGTTCACGACAGGAAAGGAAATCCTGCGGGATGCACTGTCATTTCCTGTAATTGAACTGGGGACTTCATCCTTGTTTGAAAATGGACTGAAGATGGAGTGTCACCTTTCGCCCCAGCCTTCTTTCAATAAAAATTTCAGCCTGCTGCTCGACAACCTGCGGATGAACAGCCGCGAAAGGGTGAACAATATCATTACAACCGACAGTCCAAAGCAGCTGGAGCGGCTCTATACCATCTTTGAAGACATACAGCATGACCTTCCTGAAAACGAACACATTGAATTTACAACCTTAAACCTGGGACTGCACGGGGGATTTGTCGACCACGACCTGAACATCGCCATCTACACGGATCATCAGATCTTCGACCGTTATCACCGCTTTGAGCTGAAGGAGCATTATAAGGGCAGGGAAGCCCTGACGATCAAGGAGCTGTACAATCTGAACCCTGGCGACTATGTGACCCATATTGACCACGGCATTGGCCGTTATGAAGGGCTTGAAAAAATTGAGAATAACGGAAGGGTCCAGGAGGCGATACGGATCGTGTATGACAACGACGACCTGCTGTATGTCAGCATTCACTCCCTTCACCGCATTTCAAAATACGTTGGCAGGGAGGGCAGCGCTCCAAAGCTGAACAGGCTTGGTTCCAATGCGTGGAACAGGATCAAGGAACGCACCAAGCAGAAAGTCAAGGACATCGCCAAGGACCTCATCAAACTCTATGCGGAACGCAAAGCAGCTGAAGGAGTTCAGTTTTCTCCCGACTCCTATCTTCAGCATGAACTCGAAGCATCCTTCATCTATGAGGATACGCCCGATCAGGTAAAATCCACCAATGATGTCAAAACGGATATGGAAGCTTCTCATCCCATGGACCGGCTGATATGCGGAGATGTTGGCTTTGGCAAGACCGAAGTGGCCATCCGCGCTGCCTTTAAGGCCGTTGCCGACAGCAAGCAGGTGGCCGTACTGGTTCCCACGACCATTCTTGCTTTTCAGCATCACCGTACCTTCACCGAACGGTTAAAGGATTTCCCGTGCAGGGTGGATTATATCAACCGGTTCAAAAGCCAGAAAGAGTTGAAGCGAAGTCTTTCGGATCTGGTGTCCGGCAAAACGGACATTCTGATCGGTACCCACCGGTTGCTCAGCAAGGATGTGGTTTTTAAGGATCTTGGCCTGCTGATCGTTGACGAAGAACAAAAGTTCGGTGTTGCCGCCAAAGAAAGACTGAAACAGCTTAAAGTGAACGTTGATACGCTGACACTGACCGCTACGCCGATCCCACGGACAATGCAGTTTTCGCTGATGGGCGCAAGGGACCTTTCGGTGATCAATACGCCTCCGGCTAACCGGTACCCGATCCAGACCGAAATCCATCCCTTTGGAGAAGAAGTGATCCGGAATGCCATCCGCTACGAAGTTTCCCGGGGAGGGCAGGTGTATTTCGTGCACAACCGCATCCAGAATATCAACGATGTCGCCCAGATGATCGCCAAATTCGTTCCCGGTGTGAAAATAGCCATCGGACACGGGCAGATGGAAGGCCATCAACTGGAGCAGACCATGCTGGATTTCATAGAAGGATATTATGACATCCTTCTTTCAACAACGATCATTGAATCCGGGCTGGATATTCCCAACGTCAATACGATCATTATCAATGACGCCCAGAACTACGGCCTGAGCGATCTGCACCAGCTCAGGGGCCGGGTCGGACGTTCCAATAAGAAGGCGTTTTGCTACCTGCTGTCACCCCCCTTGTCGGTGCTCACTTCTGAAGCCCGTAGACGCCTGAAGGCCATCGAGGAATTTGCAGAACTGGGAAGCGGTTTCAACATCGCCCTCAGGGACCTGGATATACGTGGCGCCGGCAACTTGCTGGGTGCTGAGCAAAGCGGATTCATCACCGAGATTGGCTTTGAAATGTATCATAAGATCCTGGATGAAGCCCTTCAGGAACTCAGGGAAACTGAATTCCGGGAGCTCTACAAGACAGAAGCCCCGGTGGAATATCTGCGTGAATGCCAGCTTGAAACGGATCTCGAGCTGCTGATCCCGGATGATTATGTGTCCAACATCAGCGAACGGCTGATCCTGTATAAAGAGCTTGACAATATTGACAGTGAGGAATGGCTGATGCAGTACCTCGAGCGCATGATCGATCGTTTCGGACCCATCCCGGCGGAGGTCGACGGGCTCATCAATGCCGTCAGGCTGCGCTGGCTGGCAAAACAGGCCGGCTTTGAAAAAATTATCCTGAAAAATAACTGCCTGGTGGGGCAATTCGTCAGCAACCAGAAATCGGATTATTATAATTCGGACCTGTTTTCAAACGTCCTGGATTTTGTGAAAAGAAATCCCCGTTCCTGCAGGTTAAAAGAAAAACAAACCAGGCTTACCCTGACCGTTGAACCCGTAAATTCTGTGTTCGAAGCACTGGAGCTGCTGCGGGAAATCAGTAAAGAGTAAATTTCAAAGATCAAAAAGCAAAAGTTGATTTGATTTTTGAAATTTGCTTTTTGATTTTCAACGGGCTTCTTTATACAGGAACAGATACACCGGAAAGTGATCGCTGTAACCACCGAGATAAACTCCGCCACCGAAGGTCCGGTAGGGATATCCTTTGTATTCACCTTCTGATTGGGCAAGAAATCGTTCGTTGAAGATCCTTACCGTGTAAAAGCGGTAGGAATTCAAGTCGCCGCGGATAAGCGACGGGGAAACGATCATCTGGTCGAACAGGCTCCAGGAATCTCTCCAGGCAGTGGAGCCGATGCCTTTCCGGTAAAGATAGGTCATTGGATTGTACAGGGTTTGGCCGACTGCCAGTTCCTTGTCCGGCGTACTGCCAAGTATTTTTACCACGCTTTTGTTGACAGGATTATCATTCAGGTCACCCATCAGGATGATCCTGGCCTCAGGTGAATCGGTAAGAATGGAATCAACGATCGACCGGCTAAGACCTGCCGCTGCAATCCGGTAGGGAAGCGTCACTTTTTCGCCGCTGCTCCTGGATGGCCAGTGACAGACGATACAATACAGTGTATCACCGTCAAAGGTACCCGAGACCACCAGCTGGTCCCTGGTCCGGTAATTCGGTTCACCGGGGATGACAAGCCGGTGACTTGCAGCATGGATGAGCCGAAAATATTTAGGCTGGTACAGTAAGCCCACATCAATACCGCGCCGGTCAGGCGATTGGAAATGAACGATCTGATAATCCCTGTTTTTCAGTGATTCAGTCTGCACAAGGTCCTCAAGAACTGCCCGGTTCTCAATCTCCGAAACACCCAGCACTGCAGGACCATCCGGATTCAGATCGGTTCCAATGCGTGCGATGACAGAAGACAATCGTTCCAGCTTATCGGCATATCGTTTGCCATCCCACCGGTTCCTTCCTTCGGGGAGAAACTCTTCATCATTGATGGATGGGTC
Source organism: Bacteroidales bacterium (assembly GCA_035342335.1). NCBI lineage: Bacteria > Pseudomonadati > Bacteroidota > Bacteroidia > Bacteroidales > Bacteroidales bacterium. Next base: position 158,288 of record DAOQWY010000002.1, on the reverse strand, counting down.
ATTGACCGTGTCGAATAAATTCTCGAGATTATAAAATGCAACACAGCCCAGCCGGTATCTTTTATCTTCCTGGGAAAAGGAATCAATTGTCAGTACCAGCAAGAAAGATATGAAGAGGAGAATGAACCTGAGATGTGGTTTACCATACCCTACCCCTGCACCCCTCCCCTGCCAGCAGGGGAGGGGACGGGGGAGGGGTATTATGAGTAAGTTCCCCAGTGCCTGCACCAGGATTTGAGTCCAGTTCCGATTTACTATCGGAATGCCCTGGGATTCATACCAATGATCGACCTTTACCATGTCATTCGTAGAGTTCGGGTGCGTAAAATTAACACTTTGTCGTCACTCAGTCGAATACCTGCAGGAATAATCTTAATTTTGCACTGAAAAAAACTTATGCTTCGCTGTATGATACAAAACCGGTTGATCATCCTGTTCATCTCCGGGCTGCTGTCAGCTGTTGCCTACGGTCAGGTGGACACGGTTCAGGTGAATGAGAGGATGATAAATACACTACCGACGGTAACACTTTCCCAGTCAGAACTGGATGGTTATGACCAGGGCCAGGATATATCGGGATTACTGCAGTCCTCAAGGGATATTTTTGCTTCCACGGCAGGCTATACCTTTGGCTCAGCGCGGTTTCGGATGCGCGGGTACGACACGGAGAATACCCAGGTGATGATCAATGGCGTTCTGATGAACGATATGGAAACGGGCCGTGCTTTCTGGTCATCCTGGGGTGGATTGAATGACGCCTTCAGAAGCCAGGAAAACTACCTGGGATTATCAACGAATGATTTCGGCTTCGGAGGGATTGGCGGCCTGACTTACCTTGACGTTCGCGCATCCCAGTTCAGCCGCGGTGTAAAGGCTACTTATTCACTGACCAACCAGTCGTACAGGAACCGGATCATGGTGATCGCCTCGACCGGAAAGATGAAGAATGGATGGGCAGTTACGGTCTCCGGCTCCCGGAGATGGTCAAAGGAGGGATATGTGGAGGGCACATTCTACGATGCCTGGTCCTATTTTCTCAGTGTTGAAAAGGAGCTCTCCCCATCTCACAGTATAGGGTTCGTGGGTTTTGGCGCACCTGTCAAACGCGGTCAGAATGGACTGTCGGTTCAGGAAGCCAATGACCTCGCCGGTACCAATTATTATAACCCGTACTGGGGTTATCAGAACGGGGAAAAACGAAACAGCCGTGTCTCCAATTATCATCAGCCCATGCTGATGCTGAACCACTACTGGACGTTCGACCCGGACACAAAACTGACATCTGCGCTGTCCTATTCTTTTGGAAGAGGCGGAAGTTCAGCCCTGAACTGGACGGAAGCAGGCGATCCCCGGCCGGATTATTACCGGAACTTACCCAGCTACTACCGTGATCTGGGAGACCAGGAACAGGCCGATCTGCTTACTGACCTGTGGGAAAACAACGATGCGTACCGGCAGATCGACTGGGATGCGTTCTATTTCGCCAACAGCAAGTTTCTCTATACGGTCAGTGATGCCGATGGAATCACCGGTAATGCGGTGACCGGTAACCGGTCGAAATTCATCATCGAGGATCGCCGCAGCGACAGGAGTCAGGTCGAATTTACCTCACGCCTTCAGAAAAAATTCAGTGACCATCTTGTTTTCACGACGGGTATCAATCTCAACGGATACAAGGGATTCCACTTCAACGTCGTAAATGATCTGCTTGGAGGTGATTTCTGGCTCGATGTTGATAAATACGCTGACCAGGATCCCATGATCATCACCGATGAGTCGCAGAGTGATCTTCGCCATCCCAACAGGGTCGTTGGAGAAGGCGACCGGTACTCGCACGATTATACGGCCAATGTAAATACCGGAACCCTGTTTGCACAGGGTAACTTTTCCTATGCCCGTTTTGATTTCTTCATTTCCGGAACGGCTTCCTATACATCCTTCTGGCGGACAGGCAACATGCAGAACGGACATTTTCCGGACGATTCGTACGGTGATTCTGAAAAGCAGCAATTTGGCAACTTCGGGGTGAAATCCGGCCTGACGTTCAAGATCAACGGAAGGAATTATCTAGTTGCCAGTGCAGCCTACCTGACCCGGGCACCCTATTTCTGGAATTCCTATGTCTCACTGAGAACCAGGGATCATGTGGTGCCGGATCTCAAAAGCGAACAGATCCTCTCGGGTGAAGCCAGCTATTTTCTCAGGACGAACAGGGCAAAGGGAAGGCTGACGCTCTATTATTCGGCCCTGAACGATCAAACCTGGTCGAGAAGCTTCTATCACGAAGACCTGAACACGTTTGTCAACTATCAGATGACCAATGTAGATGAGATCCATGCCGGATTCGAAATGGGTGCGGAGGTCAACCTCACCACGGCGCTTTCGCTGACCGCAGTCTTTGGAATGGGTGAGTTCTATTACTCATCCCGCCCGGATGCAACCATTTCAGAGGATAATAGTTCACGGGTGCTATCGAACCGAAAGGTGTATCTGAAAAATTATTACGTCGGTGGAATGCCGCAAACGATTGCCTCCGGCGGGTTGAAGTACAGCTCCTCGCGTTACTGGTGGGTCGGTTGCAACGTAAATTACTTCGGGGATACCTATCTGGAGATCAATCCTGATCGCAGGACCCGGGAAGCGGTCACCAACCTGACAGAAGACGATGTGCGCCTGGAACAGCTGCTTTCGCAGGAAAAATTACCGAACGGTTATACGATTGACCTCTATGGAGGCAAATCCTGGAAGATCAGGAACTATTACATTGGCCTCAATCTCAGCTTGAATAACCTCCTGAATGCAACCGATCTGGCAACCGGAGGTTATGAGCAATTCAGGTATGATCCTGACAACATTTCCAAATTTCCACCAAGGTATTTTTACCTCTTTGGAAGGACATTCTTTATTAATTTGACATTCAGAATATAAGACAGGATTTATGACAAGGACGAACAGACGTTTGCATGGTATCATCGTTTTACTCATCATCGCCCTTACGGGTTGTGTCAAACAGGAATTCGATACGCCTCCGATCGATCAGATCCCGGTAGGTGAACTGGTAACCATCGGGGATCTTTATCAGTTGTATCAGGACGAGGGCACCTACACTTTTACCGATGACCGGTCATTGTACGCGGTGGTCACGATGGATGAGACCTCAGGGAACATCTATCGAAGCGCGTTCATACAGGACGCTACGGGCGGCATCAATCTTCACCTTCTGGAATCAGGTGGCCTGCGCGTGGGTGACTCCATCCGTGTCTATCTGAAGAACTGCATCCTCTCCACCTACAATAACCTTCATCAGATCGACAATGTTGACAATGATTCCAATATCATCATCCTGGCCAATCAACAGTACCTCACACCCGAACGGGTGAACATAAGCCAGATCCAGGCCGGGGGCTACGAGGCTCACCTGGTCACGCTCGACAGCGTTCAATTCATGCAGACCGAGCTTGGGAAAACCTATGCAGATGCTGAGGCTTCCGCCAACCGCATGCTTGAGGATTGCAACGGCAACTCGCTGATCGTCAGAACCAGCAATTACGCCACCTTTGCCACTGACGAAGTGCCCGGGGGAAATGGAAACATCATCGGGATCATCAGCAAATATGGCGCTGATTATCAGCTTTACATCCGCACGACCTCTGAAGTGACACTGGAGGGTGAACGGTGCGAAGGAGGCGGAGGGGGAGGTGTTGAACCCGTTGACGAAATCAACGAAACCTTCAGCAGTGCCACCCCTGATGTGGATATTATTCTTGATAAGTGGCTGAATATCAATGAATTAGGTAACAGAAAGTGGCAGGCCAAGGAATATGACGGGAATGTTTACGCCCAGGCATCGGGTTACAACTCCGGATTGGCGGAAATGGTTACCTGGCTGATCACTCCACCCGTCAGGATACAGGGTGCCAAAGTCCTCTCGTTTACAAGCGCAAAGGCCTACTGGGAACATCAGACCGATGATGGGCTCACCGTTTGGATCTCCTCTGACTTTGATGGTTCGAATGCATCTTCAGCTCACTGGACGGAATTGGAGGCCCGTATAGCTAAGGAGAATGATCCTGATCATGAATTCATTCCATCCGGAAATATTGACCTTTCCTCTTATACAGGCATTTACTACATCGGATTCAGGTACCGCGGCAGTACCACGGAATCAACCAGCTTCCGGATCGATGACGTGGTTGTCAATTCCAGCGGTGCGGGAGGTGGCGTCACATCCATCAACGAAGATTTTGAGACACAGTCGAACGATGTGGATATCGCCCTGTCGGGCTGGCTGAACGAAGCAACCGTTGGCAGCAGGCTCTGGCGCGGGAAGGAATTTGACAGCAATCTCTATGCACAGGCTACCTCTTTCAATTCAAACGAGGAAAACGAGTGCTGGCTCATCACTCCTCCCATTGACCTGGATGCAATGAACAATCCAAAACTCACCTTCGAAAGCGCCCAGGCATACTGGACACACGATTGTTTGTCCGTCTGGATCTCAACGAATTTCAACGGTGTCAATATTGTCGGTGCAACGTGGGTGGAATTAAATCCAATTCTGGCCGGACAGACTGATCCGGAGCATGCCTGGATCTTTTCGGGCGTGCTCGACCTGTCGGCCTATTCCGGTACAGCACATATCGGATTTAAGTACAATGGAAACGGTAACACAGGACAAACTTCTTCCTACCGTATCGACAATGTTCAGCTTTATGATGAATAAATCAGCCAGCAAGAGCATCGTTCTGTTTCTCTTGATCCTGCTGGCATTGCTGTTTCATCAAGGCCTCATCGCTCAACCTACAGGATTTTACAATGGTTCTGAAGGGAAACACGGTGACGAGTTGAAAACCTTCCTTCATAACGTGATGGATGACCATCAGCCGTACTCCTATTTTTCATCCAAGGAAATGATGAAGTACTCCGATCAGGATCCCCTTGATCCCCAGCATGTCCTTCTGGTTTATACAGGTACATCCCATCCCGGCGATGATTATGGAACCGGTAACAACCAGCTCAACCGGGAACATGTGTGGGCCAAATCCCACGGATCCTTCACGGATATCCTTCCCATGTACAGCGATGTGCATAACCTGAAACCCTGCGACGCTTCTGTCAATAATGACAAGGGGAACAAGGACTTTGATGAAGGAGGGATCGCCCACCTGGAAGCCATCGGCTGTTATTATACTAACAATACCTGGGAACCCCGTGACAGTGAAAAGGGGGATATTGCCCGGATCATCCTTTATATGGATGTCCGGTACGAAGGGGATGACGGGGAAATCGACCTGGAGGCGGTAGATGCGGTGAACACTTACCCGGCGCCTGAGCATGGCCGGCTGTCCGCCCTGCTCGAATGGAACCTCCAGGATCCTCCGGATGAATTTGAGATGAACCGCAACAATGTCATTTACGCCTGGCAAAAAAACCGTAACCCATTCATTGATCATCCTGGATTTGCCCAGCTGATCTGGGGCGGAGAAAACGCAAGTCCTCTGAAGATCAGCGATATTCAGGCTTACCCGGAGATACCCGAAGAGAACCGCGAGGTGATCATCAGCGCGGATATCTCGGGCAGTTCCCAGCCCATCACGGCTACACTCTGCTGGGGACTTTCGCGCTATGAGCTGAACAACACCCTTCCTATGGAGATCATCGCCGGTCATTATCTCGGGGAAATCACAGGCCAGCTGGAGAATACACGTATCTTTTACCGAATCGAAGCTTCAGATGGCACCTTCCAGACCACATCGGTCACCTATGTCATCCAGGTCCAAAATAAATTTTCAGGGGCATTGACCAGCATCTACGCCATTCAGGGACAGCAGAATGAGTCACCTTTTCTGGACCAGCAGGTGACCACCACCGGTATTGTCACGGCGACGTTTGGAGAATATTATTATCTTCAGCAGGGCTCCGGACCCTGGTCGGGAATACGCGTCTGGGATCCCAGCCGTTACCAGAATCCGGGTGACAGCATCATCATTACCGGTACCATCACCGAATTCCAGGGCGTTACGGAAATTCGCGATGTTGTTTCTCATTACCCGGTCAAGTGTGGTATCAAGGTGCCTGATCCCGTCACTGTCACCTGTAATGAAATAGAGGAAGCCCTGGAAGGAATGGTGATCACGGTTCATAAAGCCGAATGTACCGACGCGGATTATTTTCTGAATGATTGGATGTGGACCGTTCACGACGGCACCGGTTACCTTTTGGTCTATAATACGGCCATTTTCGAGTATCAACCCCTGGAGGGTGAACAATATACCGTGACAGGACCGGTCAATTCTTCAGGGAGTTCCTGGTTCATCGAACTGAGGTCCGACAGGGATGTGTTGCACACTATGGATGTTACTCCACCTGCAGTTGAGCTGGTGGAGGTGATCAATGCCTCAACCCTCCGGATCCTGTTTTCTGAAACACCTGAAAAGCTTTCGGCCGAATCCGAATCGAATTATGCGGTCACGAACGGTGTCAGCATCCTGGATGCCAATCAGCAGACAAATATGAAACGCAACGTCTACCTCAACGTTTCAAACCTGCAAACCGGATCCTATGAACTTACCGTGCGCAATATTGAGGATTTGAGTGGAAATAGAATGGAGACTTCCACCCATAAGTTTTCTGTCACCAGTGGATTGGAGGATGAGGAACATTTTACCCATCTTTCAGCCTGGCCCGACGCAGCTGGCAGAAAGATCAACCTGGAGTGGAATGAAAACAGGTCCGCTCCGATTACCTATTGGTTGACCGACCTCAGTGGCCGGGTCGTTTTTTCGGGCACAAAAGCGCTGGCACCCGGGATCAATGTACTGAATGATTCTTCTTCTGACCTTCAAAAGGGGTGTTATTTGTTTTGCATCTGCCTGGAAGGGAAGTACAGAACCTGGAAAATGATGTTCTTTTGATGTACCCCACCCCCGTCCCCTCCCCTGCTAGCAGGGGAGGGGTGCAGGGGAGGGGTATAGAGGAGGTAAATATCCCGGGGCCCTGGGGTCAATACCTTTAATTCAACATATAGATTAAGATTGACAATCCTTTTTTGTACAATTAAAACCATCCAACGTGTCAGACAGCATCGTAATCATTCCAACCTACAACGAGATTGAAAACATCGAACGAATCATCCGTAAAGTATTTTCCCTGGCAAAACCGTTTGATATCCTGATCATTGAAGACAATTCCCCGGACGGAACGGCTGATGTGGTGAAGAAACTCATGCCCGGGTTTAAGGACAGGCTATTCATCGAAGAAAGAAAAGGCAAGCTGGGACTGGGCACTGCCTATCTACACGGCTTCAAATGGGCGCTCAGGAACGGCTATCAGTACATATTTGAGATGGATGCCGATTTCAGCCATAATCCTGATGATCTTCTGCGGCTTTATGATGCCTGTACTGCCGGCGGAGCCGACCTGGCCATCGGTTCCCGCTACATCAACGGTGTCAATGTTGTCAACTGGCCCATGGGACGCGTACTGATGTCGTATTACGCTTCCGCATACGTAAGAATGATTACCGGAATGAAGGTCAGGGATACCACTGCTGGTTTCAAATGCTACAAAAGCAAGGTACTTGAAGCCATTAACCTGGATAAGATCCAGTTCATCGGGTATGCTTTTCAGATCGAAATGAAATACACAGCCTGGAAGCTGGGCTTTCGCGTTGTTGAAGTACCCATTATTTTTACGGACCGTACCCAGGGACAATCAAAAATGAGCTCGAACATATTCAGGGAAGCCATTTTAGGCGTTATCAGCCTGCGCTTCAAGAACATTAAAAAGATCCACTGTAAAAAATAACTTCTGCTTTTTTCCTGCCTGGCTTTAGCCATGAATGTGCACTATCATATATTTAACGGTCGGATCGTCAATGAACAGGAGATGTTCAAAGGAGGGATCATTATCAGGAATGGCCGGATCGACAGGATTTATCGCGGTAAACGGTCGTCGGAAGAACCGGACTGCATACCGCTCGATGCACGGAATAAGTGGATCTTGCCGGGAGTCATCGACGATCACGTCCATTTCAGAGAGCCCGGCCTGACACATAAAGGCGACCTATCGACCGAAAGCTGTGCAGCCGTGGCAGGCGGGGTAACCTCATTCATGGATATGCCTAACACGGTTCCCCCGGCACTCTCTCAGGCACAACTCGAGCTGAAGTATCAGCTGGCTGAGCAGAAATCCCTGGCGAATTATTCATTCTATATGGGCGCATCCAACTCCAACCTGGATGAGGTCCTGAAAACAGATCCCGCCAGGGTCTGCGGAATCAAAGCCTTTATGGGCTCATCAACAGGGAATATGCTCCTGAATGACACCGGGGTGCTCCGGACCATTTTTGCACAGTCACCGCTACCTGTTGCGGTACATTGCGAGGACGAATCCACGGTCAGGAAAAACTCGGATGAATTCAGGCTAAAGTACGGCGATGATCCCCCTGTCTCGGTCCATCCCCGCATCAGGAGCGAAGAAGCGTGTTTGCTGTCAAGTTCCTTTGCCGTACAGCTGGCCAAAGAATACAACACCAGGCTGCATATCCTTCACCTTTCAACAGCCAGCGAAACGGATCTTCTGGATGGATCATTGCCACCGGAGAAAAAACGCGTAACGGGTGAAGTTTGTGTCCATCACCTATGGTTCACGGCGGATGATTACCCCCGCCTTGGTAACCGGATCAAGTGCAATCCGGCGATAAAAACGGCAAACGACCGGGCTGCCCTGTTTGAAGCACTTCTGCAGGACAAAATAGATGTGATCGCCACGGATCATGCCCCGCATACCCTGGAGGAAAAAAACAGCGGGTATTTCAACGCTCCTTCCGGAATCCCAATGGTTCAGCATTCCCTCGTAGCCATGCTTGAGTTCTTTCACCAGGGTAAGATCACCCTGGAGAAGATTGTCAGGAAAATGTGTCATAATCCGGCCATTCTGTACCAGATCGAAGACCGTGGTTTTCTTCGCGAGGGCTACTGGGCGGATGTGGTCCTGGTCGACCCGGATGATCCCTGGACAGTGGAACCCTCCGGATTACTATATAAATGCGGCTGGTCACCTTTTGACGGGCAGACATTTCGCTCCAGAGTCACCCACACGTTTGTGAATGGTCACCTGGTGTATGACTCAGGAAAAGTGGATGGATCATCGAGGGGAAAACGGCTTATTTTCAACCGCTAATTCTTTCACCAATGGTTTACAGTGCACACAAATTATCAGAAGCATTATGGAGCATCTCCATCCTGGCAATGGTAGGATTCTTTATGGGCTGCTCCTCCGGGGAAGGGAAAAAGATCATCAGTACGTTTGCCGGCGGCGATCCGAAACAGGTAAGCCATTTTCGCATGGAAGGCAAAGACACGGTTTGGTTCCATACGGAATACCTGTACCAGAATGGCAACAAGCAACTTGAGGGCGGTCTGGGTGAAAATGACCGCATGCAGGGTGCATGGACCATCTGGTACGAAAACGGTGCAAAGAATGCAGAAACCAACTTTCAAAACGGTGTACGCAAGGGTGACTGGCAGGTGTGGGATTTCGACGGCAACTCCTTGCCGGCCGACCTGTACCAGATGGAGTTTGACTCGGTGGGATTTCCCCTGATGATTCGGTATTTTAAAATGGAAAAGGATACCAGCAGGACCATAACAGGGGAAGTTCATTTTTATCCCAATCATTTTAAAAAAACCGAGGGCCCGGTAATGAATAAACAAAAACATGGGCTATGGAAAGCATGGTACAGTGACGGAACGAAGTGGAGCGAGGGGAATTTTCAGCACGACGTCAATCACGGAAAGCACACGGTGTGGCATGAGAACGGACAGAAATTTTACGAGGGGGAGTACATCGTCGGTAAACGCACGGGTATCTGGACTTTCTGGGCCGAAGACGGCAGGATAATTAAGGAATTGAATTACAGTGAGTTACAGAATCAGCTGGATAAACAATCCTCTCAGTGACAACATTTTCTTTTCTTACGGAAAAAGTAAAAAGGCGCAGAAAGAAAATTTCCACGCCTTTTTACTTTTGTAGCGGGGATAGGATTCGAACCTATGACCTTTGGGTTATGAGCCCAACGAGCTACCTCTGCTCCACCCCGCAGTAGTGTCTTTATTCTTATGAAAAATGGGCCTTGCCCCTGATATTCCACTAAATTTGCCTGCAAATATAGGGATTAATTACTTTCGCCCGTTCAAATCAGACAGAAAAATAGGTGAGAATGGCTCATAAATCAGGATTTGTTAATATCATCGGTAATCCCAACACAGGAAAATCAACCCTGATGAATGCAATGGTGGGTGAAAAATTATCCATTGTCACCGCCAAGGCACAGACGACCCGTCACAGGATCATGGGTATCGTCAACGGGGAGGATTTTCAACTGGTTTATTCGGATACACCGGGAATCATCAAGCCTCATTACAAACTTCATCAATCGATGATGAGGTACATCGAGACTGCCCTTACCGACGCCGATATCATTCTTTATGTCACCGTGGTGGAAGAGGAAACTTATCAACCTGAGATTGTTCAGTCAATCAACCGGTCGGGCACCCCCGTCATTGTGATCATCAATAAGATTGACCTTTCAGATCAGTCAACGGTGGAAGGGAAAATGACAGAGATGAAGCAACATTTTCCGGGAGCGGATGTCATACCCGTTTCAGCGTTGCTGCACTTCAACCTGGATGCCGTGTTCAATGCGATCCTGGAAAAACTGCCGGTTGCCCCGCCTTATTACCCCAAGGATGAGCTTACGGATCGCTCTGTCCGGTTTTTTGTTTCAGAGATCATCAGGCAGAAGATACTGTTGAATTTTCATCAGGAAATTCCGTACACGGCTGAGATAGTGGTCGATGATTTCAAGGAAAAAGACCAGATAACGGTCATCAGCGCTTCCATCATCATGGGCCGTGAATCGCAAAAGGCCATCATCATTGGCAAAAAAGGCAGTGCACTGAAAAAATTGGGAACAGAGGCCAGAAAAGAGCTCGAAGCATTCCTGGGCGTAAGGGTTTTCCTGGATCTGTCCGTAAAGGTGAGAAGTGACTGGCGGGATGATGATCTTCAATTAAAAAGATTCGGTTATGAAGTGTAGTTCTTATATAAATTCCGGATGTTATGAGTAATCTTGTAGCGATCGTTGGCAGGCCAAATGTTGGAAAATCAACCCTTTTCAACAGGCTAACCGGTACCAGGCAGGCCATCGTGGATACCACCAGCGGGGTGACCCGTGACCGGCATTATGGTCATTCTGACTGGAATGGAATTGAATTTTCGGTAATCGATACCGGAGGTTATGTGATGGATTCGGAGGATGTATTCGAAAAAGAGATCCAGAAGCAGATCATCCTGGCCATTGAAGAAGCGGAACTTATCCTGTTCCTGGTTGACACCATTGAGGGATTGACCCCAATGGATGAAGATGTTGCGGAACTTTTGCGCAAAGCAGATAAAAAAGTCTTCCTGCTGGCCAATAAAGTGGATAATATGGACCTGTTCAATAGCTCCGGCGAATTTTATAAACTTGGTCTGGGGAAGGTATACCCTGTCAGTTCAATGGATGGATCGGGTACAGGCGATCTGCTGGATGACGTGGTAAAAGAGCTGAAGGAGAAGCAGCTGGAGGAACTGGAGGATCTGCCCAAAATTACAGTCATCGGCCGCCCGAATGTCGGGAAATCATCCCTGGTCAATTCATTGCTGGGGGAAGACCGTCACATCGTTACCCCGGTTGCGGGTACGACAAGGGACTCCATTTACACGCGCTATAAAAGCTTCGGCTTTGATTTCTTTCTTGTCGACACAGCCGGCATAAGAAAAAAAGGCAAGGTGACGGAGAATATTGAATTTTATTCCGTCATGCGCGCGATCAGAGCCATTGAGAACAGCGATGTCTGCATGCTGATGATCGACGCTGTTCAGGGTTTTGAAGGACAGGACCTGAACATTTTTAAACTGGCTGAAAATAATTTCAAGGGCATCGTGATCCTTGTCAATAAATGGGATCTGGTCGAAAAGGATACCAATACGCATCGCCATTTCGAATCCGAAATCCGAAATAAGATCAGCCCGTTCACCGACGTGCCCATCCTGTTCATTTCGGCCACCTCCAAACAGAGGATCCATAAGGCACTGGAGACCTGTATGGAGGTTTATCATAACCGTACCAGGAAAATACCGACATCCCAGCTCAACGACAAGCTCCTGCCTGTTGTGAAAGAAACACCCCCGCCCATGTATAAAGGCAAGCGGAACAACATCAAATACATCACTCAGCTGAAAACACACTATCCCTCTTTTGTGTTTTTTTGCAACCTGCCTCAATATGTTAAGGAGCCCTATAAACGCTTTGTGGAGAACCACCTCCGGAAACTGTTCGACTTTTCCGGGGCACCGATGCAAATCTACTTCAGGAGCAAATAGTACCCAGACAATGAATTCCGGAGCGCGGGATGACATCTCCGTCAATTGTTTACCTTTGTATCCCTCAGAACGTTACATGGAAGAACATATCCGGATCGATAAATGGCTGTGGGCCGTTCGGCTGTTCAAAACCAGGAACCAGGCATCGCAGGCGTGCAGGGCCGGAAAAGTCAAGATGGATGACCAGACCGTAAAACCCTCCCGTGAGGTGCGCCTATCGGATATCATCACCGTACATCTTGGCTTCATCTCCCGGACAGTTCAGGTAAAAGCCCTGCTGACGAATCGCGTGTCGGCAAAGCTTGTCCCGGATTATGCACTTGACCTGACTCCTGAAGAGGAATATGCACGACAGAGGGTGATCCGTGAAACAAATTTTGAATTGAGGGAGCGGGGACTTGGCCGCCCGACAAAGAAACAGCGCCGCGACATTGTCAGACTGAAACGGTATAAAATCTGAAGCCGCCCCGCTGACCTGATATGCATCATCTTTATACTTTCAAATGATGAACTCTGTTTTCCAACCCTATGATTTAACTTCTGAACAGCTGGAAAGCCGGCTCCGTTCCATCCTGTCAGATCAGGCTGCTCCGGGCAAACCGGCCCACCTGCTCAGGCACCTGATCGGATCCATTGATCTGACCACGCTTGAGGGAAGTGATACTTCCCGGAAGGTGATCCAGTTATGTGAGAAAGCAAAAGGCATAAAGGATGAAGAGAGCCATATACCTCAGGTTGCTGCGGTTTGTGTTTATTCGCCCTTTGTTTCACCAGCCCGCAAAGCCCTTGCCGGTACAGGGATAAAAGTTGCCTGTGCAGCTGGCGGTTTCCCTTCGGGGCAACTGCCCCTGGCGCTGAAGATCGGGGAGATACACTTTGCACTGGATGAGGGTGCTGATGAGATCGATACAGTCATCAGCCGCGGGAAGCTTCTGGAAGGTAATGAAAATAAGGTATTTGATGAAATTGCCGCGATAAGGGAAGTTTGCCGGGGTGCCTTACTGAAGGTGATCCTGGAAACGGGAGAACTTTCTTCGGTTGAACTGATCCGGAAGGCAAGTGAGATAGCCATTCTCGCCGGCGCTGATTTTATAAAAACATCAACCGGGAAAATTCAGCCAGCCGCCACCGAAACGGCGGTGATGATCATGGCGGACACCATCAGCGAATATGCCGCAGCTACGGGAAAGCGCATCGGCATCAAACCGGCAGGAGGCATCCAGCAGCCGGAGCAGGCCATACGTTATTACAGGCTGATTCAACACATTGCCGGAGATGCCTGGCTTGATCCGCAGCTGTTCCGGATCGGCGCCAGCCGTTTGCTCGACAATTTATTGAATGATTTGAGAACCTGCACAGCATAGCTTCGGCCCTTGGCGACCCTGCGGTGAAACGGGTAAGGATCACCGGTCCATTGGTATAATAGTTGATTACATTCCTTCATGAAATCCCATAGCACATACCTGTTGTTCCCCTTTTTAGCCCTTCTCATGCTGTTTCCGGCCTGCGACCTGTTGGATGAGCCCGTGGATGAAGATACGCGGGATCTTTTTGCCGGAGATTGGAACTGCCGCGAGTATCTTGACGGGAAGCTTCAAATGACCTATACGGTCACCATCACAAAAGATGCCTCTGATGAATCGCAGATCATTCTTCGGAATTTTGCTTTCATAGGTTCGGATGAACAACCTCCCTATGGTATCGTGACCGGTAAGTCAGTCGTCATCCCGGCCCAGCAGGTTTGCTATGATCAGAGCATTACCGTCCAGGGTACGGGCGAGTACATCGCGAAAAATGAAACCCACTGGGAATATACAGTCGAAGTTGGGGGTGACAGCTATACCTATACGGCTGTCTTTGAGCGAATCCGGCAATAGGACATCGGGAAAATCGAACGATTTTCCTGCCTTACTTTACCTCACTTTCCAATTTGCTTAATTCAATGATCACGTTCTCGTAGATTTTTTCCAGCTTTTCGGCCTCCCGCTCATAATAATCCATGCTCCGGAGGAACTGCTGCCGCGTGATGTGATGCCTTGCGAACAGCGTGTTGTAGTAACTATCCGTAAACTGCTGGTTATCCTGCTTTTTTGTATGGATCGTCTTCAGGGATGATTCGACCAGATGTACATCCACCAGGATCTTAACCATCGAGTCGGCTGCGATCAGGTCATCAGGTACCGGACCTGTTTCGCTCCTTCTGTCCTCTGTGTTGCAACCGGTGTTCAGAATAAGAAAAAGAATGCACAGCGCCCCTAACCGCCTAATCACCAGCCTTGACAGCATATTCATTGTTTAATCCCTGGATGACCTGGTCGGTAATGTTGAATTTGGGGTTCTTCAATAAGAGATTGCTGCCCGGATTGTCCCCCAGGATGTAATCAAAGTTCAGCTTGTGGTTAAGGCGCTCCAAAAAGTTGGTCACACTGTCGAGAAGCATGATGTTGACCTGCATTTCAATATCAGCCATTTCCGATGCGTACTGGTTCTGAAGTTCATAGATCTTCTGTTGTTCTTCCATCAGCTGATTATAAATAAACTGGGCAGATTGTTCTGACAGCTTATTTTGGGCCACCTGGTCCTGAAAATAGGATGCATCTTTCTGGTATTGATCCTGCCTGGTTTTTAGCTGTGCCTCCATCTTTTTACCTTTCTGTTCCAGCTCTTTGCTTTTTTCAATGGCCAGGGTATAATGAGCAAGGATGGAATCCGATTCCACATATGCTACCCTGACTTCAGATTCGGAGAGACCTTCATTTTGCGATGCCGAACCGGAAGGTGCTTTTTTCATTGTAAAAAACAGAACATAGAGTACAGCAACGGCCAGTAAAAGGATCGCAGTCAATAAAAGATTGATTTTTAATTTTTTACCCACATTGTTCGTCGTTTCTTCTTCCATGATATTAAAAAAGTTTAAGAATTAATTGCCCAGTTCCGAAAGGAATTTGATCCGCATCAACCGGATTTCATCTTCTGTGTATTCATCTTCTCCAAGGACGGTAAGGGCTTTTTCGACAGAGTCAGATTCAGCTTCCCTGAAATATTCAAAGATTTCTTCCTGGTGGTAGGGATCTACAAATTCATCGATGTAATAGTTAATGTCGAGCTTTGTACCGCTGGAAACAATGCTTTCAATCTCGGTCAGCAGTTCCCCGAGCGTCAGGTTTTTGGCAAAGGCGATATCTTCAAGGGATATTTTCCGGTCAATGTTTTGAATGATATAGACTTTCAGTCCCGACTTATTGATCACCGATTTGACCACCATGTCGTTGGGCCGGATGATCTCGTTTTCTTCCACATATTGTTTTATGAGTTCCAAAAAAGGCCTTCCGTATTTCTGGGCCTTTCCGACACCGACACCTGTAATCTGTTTCAGCTCCTCTTCATTCACCGGGTACTGGATCGCCATGTCCTCCAGGGAAGGATCCTGGAAGATGACAAACGGCGGAAGGTTTTCTTTCCGGGAGATCTCTTTGCGGAGGTCTTTCAGCAGGGAGAACAGGGTTTTATCCGTTGTGCTGGTTTTGTGGGCACTTCCGATCATATCCTCTTCCTCTTCCGGATTATCGTAATCATGATCCCGGGAAAGCATGATCGAATAGGGCTTGTTCAGGAACTTTTTCCCTTCCGGTGTGATCTTCAGGATGCCGTAGTTTTCAATGTCCTTGATAAGCAGGCGTTCGATGAGCGTCTGCCGGATAACGGCATTCCAGAATTTTTCATCCTCCTCCATTCCTCTTCCGAACATCTCCAGCTGGTGATGCCTCATTTGTTTGATGGTTGAGGAAGGTTTCCCTGTAATGATATTGATGATATGCTTTGCCTTGAACTGTTGCTTGGTGGTTTCAACCGTTTCCAGGACAAGTTCCACATATTTTTTGCCTTCGAACCTGGTTTTGGGGTGCAGGCAGTTATCACAGGCACCGCAACCGTCGCGTGTGTATATTTCGCCGAAGTAATGAAGAAGGAGTTTATGACGGCAGACCGAGGATTCAGCATAGGCGACGGTTTCCATCAGCAGTTGCTTGGCGATTTCCTGTTCGGCAACCCCTTTGTCCTTGTTGAATTTTTCCAGCTTCAGGATATCGTCGTAACTGTAAAACGCAATGCAGTTTCCTTCACCGTCATCACGCCCGGCCCTTCCGGTTTCCTGGTAATACCCCTCGATGCTCTTGGGCATGTCGTGGTGGATCACAAAACGCACATCGGGCTTATCGATGCCCATACCGAAAGCAATGGTAGCAACAATGACTTCGGGTTCTTCCATTAAAAATTTATCCTGGTTGGTCCTGCGGGTGGTGGCGTCAAGGCCTGCATGATAGGGGAGAGCCCTTATTCCGTTGACTTTCAGTGTTTCCGCAAGCTCTTCCACTTTTTTACGGCTCAAACAGTAGACAATCCCCGACTTGCCGGAATTGTTCTTAATATAACGGATGATGTCTTTGACGACTTCCTTGGTTTTGGGCCGGACCTCGTAATAAATATTGGGCCTGTCGAAGGAAGATTTGAAGACAACAGCATCCTGAATTTTTAAATTCTTCTGAATATCCTGCTGAACTTTTACAGTGGCCGTAGCGGTGAGTGCAATCACGGGAACATCCTGACCGATGCTTTCAATGATGGGCCGTATTCTTCTGTATTCAGGCCTGAAGTCATGCCCCCATTCTGATATGCAGTGAGCCTCATCGATGGCATAAAAGGAAATATTGATATCCTTCAGGAAGAGGACATTTTCATCCTTGGTGAGCGACTCGGGCGCCACGTAAAGCAACTTCGTTTTTCCGGTCACAAGATCGCGCTTGACCTGAGTGATCTCGTTTTTTGAGAGCGAAGAATTCAGAAAATGGGCGATACCTGTTTCAGTGCCGAAATTACGGATCGAGTCAACCTGGTTCTTCATCAGGGCGATCAGAGGGGAAATGATAATGGCCGTCCCCTCCTTGATCAGGGCGGGAAGCTGGTAGCACATCGATTTGCCTCCACCCGTCGGCATGATGACGAAGGAATTGTTCCCCGACAGTAAGTTTTCAATGATGGCTTCCTGGTTACCTTTAAAGGTATCAAATCCGAAAAACTTCTTTAACAGTTGATGAAGTGAAAAAATAGTCCTGGTCTCCATTTACTTATCAATTCAAAAAACACCTGATCCGCTGTTTCCATTAATCCCGCAGCGCTTAAATTCATTCCTCTATACACAAATTTATATAAAATACTTTTTAAATGATGCTTAAAAAAATGATAAAAATTCTTTTATAAATATAATACAATAAACAATGGCTTTCAACATTTTATTATAACCACATAAACTTAAGGGATAAAGCACGGAAGTTGTAAATTTGCAGGATGTGGTTTTAACTCGTGTATCACAACAGATCAGAAATAATTGAAATCAGCCGGGGAAATTAAACAGATTGCACGTCAGACACTGCGGGATGAGTCGGAAGCCATCCTGCACCTGATAAATTATGTGGATGATGATTTTTACAGATGCATTGAGATGATCTATCATTCAACAGGAAGGGTGATCATTACGGGTATCGGTAAAAGCGCCCATATCGCCAATAAAATCGTATCCACCCTTAACTCCACAGGAACCCGTGCCATTTTTTTACATGCAGCCGATGCCATCCACGGAGATCTGGGGATGATCAGGGATGACGATATCATCATCTGTATCTCCAAAAGCGGCGAAACCCCGGAGATAAAAGTAATGCTTCCCCTGTTGAAACTCCTGGGGAACAAACTGATTGCAATGGTCGGGAACCCTGAATCCTACCTGGCCCGAACTGCCGACCTGGTCATCTGTACCGCCGTCCGGAAGGAGGCTTGTCCCAACAACCTTGCCCCGACTTCCAGTACGGCTGCCCAGCTGGCCATGGGCGATGCTCTGGCTGTCTGTTTGATCGAATGCCATGGATTCACCGTGAAGGACTTTGCCAGGTACCATCCCGGGGGATCGCTCGGTAAAAAATTGTACCTCAAAGTCAGCGATCTTTCTATCAACAATGAAATTCCCCGGGTCGACAGCCAGGCAAATGTCAACCAGACCATCATCGAGATCTCTTCAAAACGGCTGGGCGCTACAGCGGTCATGGAAGATGAGCGGCTGGTCGGTATCATTACCGATGGCGACCTGCGGCGGATGCTTCAGAAAAATATCCCGCTTGATTCGATACGTGCCCGGGATATCATGACGAAGAATCCCCGTACCATCGATCAGAACACCCTGGTCTCCGAAGCACTGGATGTGATGAGGCAGAACAATATAACGCAGTTGCTGGTTTTGGATGAGGGCCGTTATGCGGGCGTCATTCATCTGCACGACATACTCAAAGAAGGAATCATCTAGGAATACCCTTTAAGATGCTCTATGCAAAGAATCTTGTAAAAAAATACAAGAACAGAATTGTGGTCAATGATGTCTCCATTGAGGTGCATCAGGGGGAGATCGTCGGCTTGCTCGGACCAAACGGTGCAGGGAAAACCACGTCTTTTTATATCATCGTCGGATTGATCAAACCCTTTTCAGGTAAGGTCTTCCTGGATGACCTGGAAATTACGCACGAACCGATGTACAAAAGGGCTAAACTGGGCATCGGATACCTGTCGCAGGAGGCTTCCGTTTTCCGGGCGCTGACGGTGGAAGATAACCTGAAGGCAGTCCTGGAATTTACTAAACTGACCAGGCAGGAACAAAAAGTCAAACTGGAAACGCTGATCGAAGAATTTGGCCTTCAGCATGTCAGGAACAGTAAGGGCATTACCCTTTCAGGCGGAGAGAGAAGACGTACAGAGATCGCCCGGGCGCTGGCCGTCGATCCCAGGTTCATTTTGCTCGACGAACCGTTTGCAGGGGTTGATCCCATAGCAGTGGAAGACATTCAGTACATCGTCTCCAAACTGAAAGATAAAAACATCGGCGTTCTGATCACTGACCACAACGTCCATGAAACGCTTTCAATCACCGACCGCTCCTATCTGTTATTCGAAGGTGCAATCATGAAATCAGGAACATCCGAGGAGCTGGCACACGATGAACACGTCAGAAAAGTCTACCTTGGAGAGAAATTTGAATTACGCCGGTAAAGCCTGGCAAAATTCACGAACTTCTTTTGCTTTGTGTGCTTTGCCCTGGCTTTCAAGATAATCTGCCATACGCAGGAAAACCTTTGACCGGGTGACCCATTCCCTGGCATCATTGCTCTGGGCCGAGTAAAGGGCCAAACCTTTTTCCATTCCCCCGGTAAGTAACGCTTGAGCGATTTCTTTTGAAGCCTGGCAAACCGACAGGTCTACCCATGTTTCCCTAAAAGCCTCAACGATCTGGTCCACTCCATTGAAACTGGTGTTGTTCAGTACGATGATGGTCAGATTGTCGGGCAGGTACTTGACAAATGCGGTACGGAATCCGCTCCAGCGACCATAATGATAGACCACCTTTGAAGTGCTGTCAAAATCAAGCCGGAAACCGAAACCATAGGGTATTTCACGGTCACTGTCCAGCTTTCCGGCTGTAATGGCCTGCTGAATGCTCCGATGCGGAACCAGTTTACCACTGTTGAGGGCCTGATCCCACTTAAAGAGATCCTCCACAGAAGCATAAACTCCCTTATCGCCCACGATACCATCATGCATCACCGTCTGGAAAGCATTTTTCTCTGAGCGGTTCCAGCGATACCCAACCAGATAGAAGGGATCGGCAGCACGCACGTTCGGGGCATGCACGGAGGCATTTTCCATATGTAGCGGTATGAAAATCCTCTCCGTAAGAAAGGATCCGAAGGATTGTCCCGAGATGCGTTCCACCACACTGGCCAGCAGGGCATAACCCGTATTGGAGTATGAGAACCTTTCGCCGGGATCAAAATTCATCCGATCACCGTGTTCAGCAAGAATGCTGACCAGGTCTTCGTTGGTGGGTAACAGGCTGTCGGATGTCCAGTATTGATCAATGTACCAGAGGTAGTTGGGAACACCTGATGTGTGATTCAATAAATGCCGGATGGTCACCCCCTGGTAGGGTAATTCAGGAATGGAGTTACGAAGCGGATCATCCAGCCTTAGCTTGCCTTCTGCTTCCAGGATCAGTATGGCCATGGCAGTGAATTGCTTGCTTACCGAGGCCAGCTGAAAGGACGTTTCTGGCCTTAATCTGATCAGATGTGCATCTTCATAACCTGAGCAGGCCTGGTAAACAATCTCATTATCATGCGCCAGCAAAATGTTCCCATTGAATCCTAAAGAATGATGACAGACATCCACGATGGAGTCAAACCGGCGATACATCTGTCTGAAAAGCAATGCTGTAAGTCGATTTTCTTCCTCCATGGTCAAAACCTCCGCGTTTACCATACGTTGAAGACCATAATTGTTTTCCGTGGGGATGAAAAGAAAAACAAACAACAGGATGAGTGCTGGCCTCAGAAGGTTGAAATTGACAGGGCTCCTCATGATTCTTTAGAGCAATTTTCCAATCTGGTTGCAAAATTATGAAAAAAACAGGGGCGGAATTACTGGAAAGATTGAAACGCAACATGCGATCATCCGGATATTACTCTTGCCTGGCAGGCCACCATCGTTGAGGGATAAAGAAGACCGATACCAGTACGTAAATGAAGATGATGACAGGGAAGGCACCTGCCCTGAGCAAAGGAATCAGGATTACCGAGACCAGCAGGATCAGATAGCGCAATCCATTCGATTTCCAGGAAAAATCCCTGAACTTCAGGGAGAGCATGTTGACTGGCGCGACCATCAGAAAAGATATCAGAAGCGTAGTTACCAGGAGGACCAGGGGATCGGAAATGAAACTCTGTACGTGGGATGATGTATTTTTGTCGGCCAGTATCACCGGAAGCGCTCCGATGAAGATCGCGCTGGCTGGTGTTGGTAATCCTCTAAATGTGTATTTCTGGGAAGCGTCAATCGTAAACCGGGCGAGCCTGATCGCAGAAAATACGGGAATGAGCACAAAGATGAAGGGAATCAGATTGGCAAAAAGTCCTCCTTCAGATCCAGTGGAACCGTCCATCAGGGTCCAGACGATAAAACCAGGAGCCACTCCAAATGAGACCAGGTCGGCCAACGAATCCAGTTGCTCCCCCATCGGCGAGCGGGCATGGAGCAGTCTGGCCATAAACCCATCAAGAAAATCCAGCACAAGTGCCACCGTTATGCAGAGAGAGCCCATGAGTAATTGATTGCGGAGAATAAACAGGATCGCCAGTGTCCCTGATACTAAGTTCAGCAGGGTGATCAGATTTGGAATGTTCTTTTTCATGGTGAGTGCTGATGGATGAATTACGGGGATCATTCTCCCGGTATGCAAAAATACATTGATTCGGGTATGATTATCGTTATTTTTGTGTGTCAAAACAATTCCTGCATCATTGTAATGAAAAGGGATCTGCACAAATAGCATGGAATTTCTGATCAGTGATTTCACGTACGAGTTGCCTGCTGACCGTATCAGCCAGTTTCCCCTGGCAGAAAGAGATCAGTCAAAACTTCTTCTTTATAGCGATCACTCCATCCGTGAGGACACTTTTCAGAATCTTGCGGATCACCTGCCCGAGAAGGGGCTGATGGTAGTCAATGACACCCGCGTGATCCATGCCCGTCTTCTGTTTCAGAAGCCAACCGGAGCCAGGGTGGAAGTGTTCTGTTTGAATCCTGTTGAACCAGTGCAGGAGATACAGTCGGCCTTTGTCCAACCTTCCGGGGTGACCTGGCATTGCCTGGTGGGCAATGCAAAGCGATGGAAACAGGGGCCTCTTTCTGCATCGGCTTATTGCCATGGAGAAAAGATCACGTTTTATGCTGAGCGGACCGGATCGGCAACGAATCCCGGCAACATACGTTTTTGCTGGAATCCCGGGCACTTTTCTTTCGCCGAAGTGCTGGAATTTTTTGGAAAAATTCCGCTGCCGCCTTATATTCAGCGTGAACCGGTTTCCCTCGATGCCATCCGGTACCAAACTCTTTTTGCCTGTACGGATGGCTCCGTGGCTGCTCCAACAGCTGGTTTGCATTTTACGGAGCAGGTACTGAAACGGCTCCAGGAAAAAAAGATCAAACGTGCGGAGGTCACCCTGCATATTGGAGCAGGTACCTTTACACCCATCGTAACTTCACGGATCGATGACCATGTCATGCATACAGAGAAGATCCGCATTTCTGTGAACCTGATCCGGTCACTCATTAAAGGGGATTACAGTAAGCTGATCGCCGTGGGTACCACCACCGTCCGGACCCTGGAAAGCCTTTACTGGTATGGTGTTAAGCTGATCCAGACCCACGGGACGGATACCCCCTTTGTGATCAGCCAGTGGGAACCCTACCGGCAACAGGCTCGAAGTGACCGGATTTTGAACAGGGATGCTCTGGAAGCTATCCTGGATTTGATGCATAAAAGGAGGATAACGGACCTGGACGGTCAGACCAGCCTGATGATTGTACCCGGCTACCGGTTCCGCCTGACGGATATACTGATCACCAATTTTCACCAACCCCGGAGTACGCTGTTATTGCTTGTTGCAGCTTTCATTGGTGACGACTGGAAACAGGCCTATCAATATGCTTTGGACCAGGGGTTTCGATTTTTAAGTTATGGAGACAGCTGTCTTTTCTATGGAAAGGATCCATCACCATGATTTTTTTGATTACCGGAAAAAAGGGTGAAGGGAAGACCAGCTGGGTGATGAACCTTGCCCGCCTGCTGGCAGGGGAGCATATTCAGGTCGGAGGGATTTGTTCAACCGGTACCTGGAAGGATGGTGAACGTGACCGGTTTCACGTAAGGGACCTTGAAAACGGCCGGACCTCGCTGCTTTGCGATCGTGTGGATGAAGGCAGTGACATTCCGTATCATCATTTTTTCTTCAAGCAGAGCGGTGTGGATTTCGGACTGGAGGCTTTGAGAAAAACCTGCCATACCTCTCCTGACGTGCTCATCATTGATGAGGTCGGGGGGCTGGAACTTCAAAAGGGGGGCTGGGCGACATTTCTGGAAACCTTACACGATGTGCCTGCTGGAATCATCCTTCTGGTAGTGCGCGAATCACTTGCAGACAGGGTCAGGGATCACTGGCATCTGACAGATGCAAAGGTGGTGCGAATAGCCGACATCACCCCTGAACGTTTCCTGCATCTCATTTTGCAGGAGCGCGAAACTGCTGACCAAAGCCGGAGCCTGATCTGGCAAAAAGCTGCCATCGCAGGGGGATTATGGGCATCGGTGGAGATCATTTTGGGCAGTTTTATGCATAATCTGCGTATCCCGTTCTCGGGCTCCATACTCGCTTTTTTTGGCGTCATTTTAATGGTTTCATTTTCGAGATTATGGCCTGAAAAGGGATTGATCTGGAGGGCGGGTCTGATCTGTGCCCTGATGAAGTCGGTCTCTCCCAGTGCCGTCATTCTGGGCCCCATGACCGGCATTTTTGCGGAGGCCGTTCTGTTGCAGTTGTTTGTCAACATCTTTGGCAGAAACCTGGCGGGCTATATGACCGGGGGGGTGTTTAGCCTGATGAGCGCCCTTATTCATAAAGTCATCACCCTGTTGATCATCTACGGAACCGACCTCTTCAAGATCTACCTGAACCTGTACTATTTTGCGGCCCGGCAGGTCCGAATCCAGCAGGCCGACCCCTGGGTAATCATCCTGATCCTGATTTTTGCCTATGTCATCTTTGGAGTGATTGCAGCAATCCTGGGGTATTCCATCGGGAAGAGGCCTGCCGGATCCGTGCCCCCGGAAGAACTTACGGATGAAGATCCTGGGATTCAGCAATCCGGTCCATCGGCATCTTCCGGGGGATACCGCTCCATTTATATGCTGCTGGCTCATCTTGCGGCAATTCCGGTTTGTTTATATATCATTAACATGGCAGACATTTACATTGGATTGATCCTGCCCTTCCTGTATTGCATCCTCATCGTGTTCCTCTATGCCAAACACCTTAAGCGACTGAAAAAGCCTTTTTTCTGGCTGCAATTGATGATCATTCTGATCTTGTCCGCATTTTTCTGGTCAAATCCTGTGACCGCACCCTCCGTATCCAAATGGGAGGGGGTGTGGGTTGGCTTGCAGCTGAATTTCAGAGCCATCCTGGTCATCCTTGGCTTCACCGCAATAAGCGTCGAACTTAAAAATCCCCGCATCCAGCACTACCTGGTGAATCATGGTTGCAAAAATATCTACTGGTCGTTGAACCTTGCGTTTTCCATTCTTCCGGTAATGGTGAAAAACATTACCCGTGGACGTTATTTTTTCCTGCACCCGATCGCTTCCTTATCAACAGCCTTAATGAAAGCTGATCAGTGGTTGAACACCATTCAAAACCAGCAGCGGGAATGAAATTTATAATCATTCTTAATATCATTATAATTCAGTAGATTTCAACATTGTAAATAGATACATAAATTCATTTGTGTTATTGATTTAGTGTAATAAATTGATTAATAATTATTTAGTTGATAAAATTGAAACTTCGGAGATTTGCTGGTCAAACGGAATAATTCGTTAATTTTGTGGTATACTCTTACTATCGATTGATTATTAATGTTTTACGATCATAATCCATAATGATGACGAACAGAAGGGAATTTATCCGGATTTCCTCCCTGGGGCTTGGGGGAGTGGCTTTAGCCGGAAGTTCGCTTTCTCTGGTCAGGGGCTCTGAGATCCTGAAGGAGTTCCTGAAGGATGACAGCAACGTCAGGCAGCTGCGACGGGTACCCACGTATTGTGAAATCTGTTTCTGGAAGTGTGCGGGGTGGGTATATTTCGACGAACAGGGAAAGATCAAAAAGATTGAAGGCAACGAAGAGGATCTGAATTGTAATGGGAGGTTATGCCCAAGAGGTACCGGGGGAGTCGGGATGTATTACGATGAAGACAGGCTGAAAACACCTTTGATCCGGACCGAGGAACGGGGCAGGCAGACGTTCCGTGAGGCAAGCTGGGACGAGGCCTTAAGTTTCCTTGCCGTGAAGATGCAAAAGATCGCCCGTGAGCATGGGCCGGAATGTGTTGCTTTGTTTACGCATGGCTCCGGAGGTAAGTATTTCGGGGACCTGTTGAAAGCCACCGGTTCGACCAACATTGCAGCTCCTTCTTTTGCCCAGTGCCGCGGCCCGCGCGAAGTGGCCTTTCTCTCTACCTTTGGTGAATCCATCGACTCTCCGGAGAATACCGATATTCGTGATACGCGATGCCTGGTGCTGATCGGGTCCCATATCGGTGAAAACATGCACAATGGTCAGATTCAGGAGATGTCGGATGCCATTGACAAGGGTGCAACGATCATTACGGTGGATCCCCGTTATTCCACCGCTGCAAGCAAATCGAAATACTGGCTTCCCATCAAACCGGCAACGGACATAGCCCTGCTGCTTGCCTGGATGCATGTTCTGATCGGTGAAGAACTTTACGACAGGGATTATGTCGAACGTTACACGGTAGGCTTTGAGCAGCTCAAAGCGCACGTAAGGGATAAAACACCCGAATGGGCCTATGGTGTTACGACGATCAAGCCGCATATCATCCGGGAAACGGCGCGGGAAATGGGACACGCTTCACCTGCCGTGATCGTTCATCCCGGACGGCATGTCACCTGGTATGGTGACGATACCCAGCGAAGCCG
Source organism: Bacteroidales bacterium (assembly GCA_035342335.1). Lineage (NCBI taxonomy): Bacteria > Pseudomonadati > Bacteroidota > Bacteroidia > Bacteroidales > Bacteroidales bacterium. The sequence continues at coordinate 132,213 of DAOQWY010000002.1, read as the reverse complement.
GGCCATAGCGATCTTAAATGCCCTGCTTGGCTCCTGGGGAAGGCGTGGCGGATTTTACAGAAATGCGAATTACGAATTGCCTGAATTTCCGCACCCTGCATTTCCAACTCCTAAAAGGACCTGGCGTGAGGCTTTCCCGGGAAAATATAACCTTACCTCAGCGGTTCTGGCCAGTGGGGTCTGCGACGCCACCATCCCTTCATTTGATCGCGACTGTAATTTTAAAGGCTGGATCGTTTGCGGGACAAATCTCATTGAAACCCTGCCCAACCAAAAGAATACCCTTGAAGCCATCCAGAACCTTGAACTGCTGGCCGTGATTGATACCATGCCGATGGAGATCACCGGATGGGCCGATGTGGTTCTTCCTGAATGCACCTACCTTGAACGGTATGATAGCATCAGGGCGGGCCAGCACCGGAAACCACAGATCGCTCTCCGAATGCCGGCAAGCCCCCCTTTATATGATAGCAAGCCTGCCTGGTGGATCGCAAAGGAACTGGCTAAAAAGCTGGAAATCCGGCAATATTTTGATTACGAAAATCTGGAGGATGTCCTGGACTGGCAGCTCAGGCAAATAGGATCCTCCCTGGAAGAAATGCAGCGAACCGGTGTAAAAACCTTCGAACGGGATGCCGATGATCTGTATTTTGCCGATGGCGAGGAAATTGAATTCAACACCCCCTCAGGTAAAATTGAACTCTATTCCACTGAATTTGAGGCTGAAGGTTTTGATCCCATCCCTAACTACACGCCGCACGAAGAGCCGCCGGAAGGATTTTACAGGTTGAACTACGGAAGAAGCCCGGTACATACCTTCAGCCGGACCTCAAACAATGCCAACCTTACGGATATCATGGAAGAAAACTCACTCTGGGTCAATCCGAAAGTGGCAAATCAGTGGGGAATGAAAAATGATCAGTATGTATGGTTGAGGAATCAGGATGGCATTGTTTCCTCGTTTCCCGTGAAAGTGCGTGTAACGGAACGCATTCGCTGGGATTCGGTTTATATGGTGCATGGATTCGGACATGACCAGAAACGCCTGACCCGGTGCTACGGAAAAGGGGCCAGCGATACGGAACTGATCAGCCGCGTGTGGGTCGATCCGATCATGGGTGGGACAGGCATGCGTGGAAATTTTGTGACATTTATTCTGGAAGATCCGGCCGGCCAGGTTGTAACTTCCTGAGATATGAACCGATGAATAAATTCAAAACCAGTTGACAGGAGGATTCATATGAGATATGCAATGGCGGTGGATACCAGGAAATGTGTTGGATGCAGTGACTGCGTGGTTGCCTGCCAGACTGAGAACAATGTTCCGATTGGATATTGCAGGGATTGGGTGGTAGAAGTGGTGGATGGTACGTTTCCTCAATTGGAAATAGAAATCCGCTCAGAACGTTGCAATCATTGCGGAAATGCCCCCTGTGTGCGGTGTTGCCCCACAGGCGCCAGCCATTATTCCGACGGTGGGACCGTCCTGGTTAATCCCGTCAAGTGCATTGGATGCGGTGCCTGCATTGCATCCTGCCCCTACGATGCACGCTTCCCCCATCCGGATGGATACCCTGATAAGTGTACCTTTTGTTTGACCAACAGGGTGCAGAAGGGACTGAAACCAGCCTGCGTTGCCGTTTGCCCGACAAAATGCCTGTATTTCGGTGATCTGGAGGATCCAAACAGCGATGTCTCCACGATCATGAAAATCAGGAAATGGAAAACCCTGATCCCGGAAGCAGGTACTGAACCGCATCTTTTTTTCTTAATCTAAGGTGATCGTTATGAAAGAGGAAATCATTGTCAGCGGAAGGATGAATCCCTTAATCGATCCCGAGCTTCATATCTGGGAGTGGCCAATCCCCCTGTATCTGTTCCTGGGAGGGCTTGCAGCAGGTATACTCGTTTTCGCTTCCTTCTATATCCTGCAAGGGAAAGAAGACAAATTCAGAACAGCTGTCAAAGTTGCCCCCCTGATAACGCCCATCCTGTTGATCATTGGATTATTGGCTCTGATCTATGATCTGAACCACCGGCTGTATTTCTGGCAGCTTTTCACGACCCTGCGACTTACATCACCCATGTCGTGGGGGGCCTGGACGTTACTGGTCGTTACACCGCTGTCGGTTGTCCTGGGTGCCATCTACCTGAAAGATGTTTTCCCGGGATTTAACTGGAAGGTTGACTGGCTGGAGAAGCCCATCGAATTCTTCAAAAAAAACAGAAAGATCCTCGCCTGGATCCTGATCATCCTTTCACTGATCCTTGGGGTATATACAGGTATCCTTCTTTCAGCGTTCAATGCACGTCCCTTATGGAACACGTCCATTCTTGGGCCGTTGTTTCTTACTTCCGGCCTCTCGACCGGTGCCGCTGCCATCGTACTGATGAGTAAATCACATGAAGAGCGCCTTCATTTTGCAAAACTGGACCTGGTTTTCATTGGCATTGAACTCTTTCTTATCGTCCATATGTTCATGGGATTTATGGCAAGCACGGAAGTCCAGATCCAGGCAGCCGGGTTGTTTCTGGGAGGCCCTTATACGACCCCTTTCTGGTTGTTCGTTGTCTTTATGGGACTTATCCTCCCGGCGATCCTTGAAGTCCTGGAGATCAAAGGGTACAGGCTGCCACTGATCATAGCACCTATCCTGGTGTTGATCGGGGGGCTGCTGTTCCGGTTCATTATTGCCTACGCAGGGCAGGCAAGCAGATGGTTATATTAAATACTTTCAATGCTATGGAAATACATACAAAACAGGTAAGGAAAACCAGGTACATGAATCCCTATGTCGCCGGAGTGTTGCTCGGACTGGTGGTTCTTGCCGCCAATTTCATTGCCGGCCGGGGTGTCGGCGCCAGCGGCGCCGTCAAGTCGGCCATCGTGGCAACCATGGAAACCATTGCCCCCGACCATACGGCCAATGCCACTTTTTATAAGGATTTTGGTGAATCCCACGGAGGGAATCCATTGAATTCCTGGTTGGTTTATCAAATGCTCGGCGTGCTGGTCGGTGCATTCCTTTCAGGTATCCTTTCCCGGAGATTGACATGGAAAGTGGAACATTCCCCCAAAATCACATCGAAACGCCGTCTGGTATTTGCCCTGATCGGAGGTGCCCTGTTTGGATTTGGTTCCCAGCTGGGCCGGGGATGCACCAGCGGCTCAGCCCTCAGCGGAATGGCTGTTCTTTCCCTGCAGGGATTTATCTCGATGATGGCAATTTTTGGGACTGCATTTGCATTTGCTTATTTCTTCAGAAAAAACTGGATCTAAATTCGCTCTACCATGGGACCATTGATTGTTAATGAAATAATATCAGAAAATACCAATCTTCTATTGGCTTTCTTCATTGGCATTGGCTTCGGTGCCGTTCTTCAACAGGCTGGTTTCTCCTCCAGCCGTAAACTGGCAGGTATGTTCTACGGTTATGATACCGTTGTCCTGAAAGTTTTCTTTACAGGAGCCATCACTGCCGCACTGGGCTTGCTGTTTTTCAGTTTATTTGGATGGATCGAACTGGACTATGTTTTTGTAAATCCCACGTACCTCTGGTCAACCATTGTTGGAGGGATCATCATGGGACTTGGCTTCATCATGGGGGGATTCTGCCCGGGCACAAGCTTTTGTGGTGCTGCCATCGGTAAAATCGACGCCCTTGTGTTCATCGGCGGCCTTTTCATTGGAATCTTTATTTTTGCAGAAGGATTTCCGCTCTGGCAGAACCTGTATCTGGCAAAAGACCTGGGTGTCGTTACCGTCAATGATGCATTGAACATCTCACCCGGTGTATTTGTTTTACTGATGATTCTCGTGGCGGCTGGTATGTTTTGGGTGGGAGAATGGGCTGAAAAAAAATTCCCCAGAGAAGAATACTAGTTTTTAATCCAAATCCTCATCGATTATGCTTTCCAAATTAAATTTCCGCGTCGTCATCTCCCTGCTGATGATCCTGCTTGGCTTTATCATCGCCGCCATTCCTGTGAATACAACAAGACCCTATAAATTGACCTCCGACCAGTTGCTGGAGGAACTGAAAAGCGGGACTCAGTTCATTCACCCGGACCAGGTGGCTGAAATGCTCATCAATAAAGATCCTTACCTGCGCTTGGTTGACGTACGCTCTCCCGAAGAATTTGATAAGTTCCATCTTCCCGGTGCTGTCAATGTACCGCTGGATAACATCCTGTCGGATCAATGGACCGATATCCTTGACCAGGATGTTTACATGAATGTGTTCTACTCCAATGGGGCCACGCATTCAAATGAAGCCTGGATGCTTCTCCGTCAACTTGGCTATGCCAACAACTATGTTCTGGAAGGGGGTCTGAACTACTGGGTTGAAACGATCATGAATCCTTCCGCCCCCTCTTCGACCGATCCGGCTGATGAATTTGCCAGATATGATTTCCGGAAAGGTGCAGGAATGGCACTCGGCGCGGATGAGCTGACACCGTCACCGCAGGAAACTACCCCCGCAGCACCCAAACCTACGATCGCCACAAAAATCAAGAAGAAAAAAGTGGCAAGCGGCGGGTGTTCCTGATCCCTACCTGCTGATGCCTGTACCTTTTAAACGATAAGTTCACGCACGTGACCGAAACCAAGTCTACAAAAAAAACCAGAGAATCCAATCCCGAAAAAGAGATGTCCTTCTGGCAGCACCTTGAAGAGCTCCGGTGGCACATCCTTCGGTCGGCCATCGCTGTCATTGTCCTGTCAGTTGTCGCCTTTATCAACAGGAGTATCCTTTTTGATACCATTCTGCTGGCCCCAAAAGACGTCAACTTCATCACCAATCAGTGGTTCTGCAGGCTTGCCGATGTATTGTCGGTGCCGGCCCTGTGCTTCAATGATTTCGCGCTCAATATCGTCAACCTGACCATGTCGGGCCAGTTCATGACCCATATGTACATCTCACTCTCCGCCGGACTTATCCTGGCCGTTCCCTATGTGCTCTGGGAAATCTGGAGGTTCATCAAGCCCGCACTGAAGTCCCGGGAACGTAAATATTCCGGTGGCGCAGTACTGATCATGTCCATGCTGTTTTTCATAGGGGTTTTGTTCAGCTATTTCATAATTGTCCCGCTGACCTTGAATTTCCTGGGCTCTTACCGGGTGAGCGATATGGTCCAGAATCAAATTTCGCTCAGATCCTATCTTGGCACGGTGGTTACCCTCACGTTCGCTACTGGCCTTGTGTTTGAACTGCCTGTCTTTGTTTATTTTTTCTCCCGGATCGGCATACTGACCTCTGATTTTATGCGTAAGAACCGCAAGTATGCCCTGGTCCTTATCCTGATCGTCGCAGCCATTATTACGCCACCGGATGTTTTCAGTCAGACCATGATCGCCCTCCCGCTCTATGGACTTTACGAGATCAGTATATTCATTGCAGCAAGGGGCTATCGGAAGAATCAGGAACTGGCCGGTTGAAAATAAGCCGGAATTGTAACTTTTTTCTTATCTTTACGTCCAATCACTGTTTTATCAGTTCTCCTGATGAGAGGCTCCGTTATTAAAAATCTTCAATCATGGACCAAGAAACAATAAACACACCTAATCCCGTTCCAGCCGGGCCACCAGCCGGGCCAAAGGATCCTAAAAAAGAAAAGACCAATGGCAGCCTTGTTGCCGGGATCATCCTGATAACCATCGGAATTTTATTTTTGATGAACAGATTTTTACCCCGCATTCATTTTGGCGATCTCTGGCCTGTTCTCCTCATTGTCGGCGGGATCATACTGGTCTATAATGCATATAAAGACAAAAACAAAAATCAATCATGAGCACTAAGAAAATTTTCTGGGGTGCCATCCTTATTCTGATCGGCATTCTGATCATACTAAAAAACGTCGGAGCAATCTATTTTACGTGGTGGTCGGTCATTCGTCTCTGGCCGGTTATCCTGGTACTTCTGGGAATATCCATGATCCCGGTGAAAGAATGGATCAAACTCCTTGTTTCATTTCTGATCGTTGCGTTCACATTTTTTCTCGTCGTCAACGACAACAAAGTAACTTATCCCGGTTTCAGGGGATGGACCCGGCCCTTTCACAACTGGAGGGGGGATACAGATGATTGGAACAAACCTGACCGAAAGAAGTACGGGGGCCCAGAGGCATCCTATCAGAACCTGGTCGAACCTTACGATTCTGCGTTGGCTGCTGCCGAGCTCCGGCTGGACGCAGCTGCGGGTGAGTTTCATATCGGCGATACCTCGGCAAATCTGATCGAATTTGAGCGGAAAGGCTTCTGGGGTAATTACAGCATGACCTCCCTGGATACGGATGATAAACAGATCATCTCACTTACGCTGGAGGCCGGAAACATTCAACGGCCCGCCAGGGAACATAAAGTGAACATAAAACTGAATCCCCATCCGGTCTGGGATTTCGATCTGGACATCGGTGCTGCAGCTGTCACCCTGGATATGAAGGATTACAGGACCAGGACGATCGATATTGATGGAGGTGCGGCCTCCATTGACCTTGAACTGGGTGATGCCTATCCGGAAACGAATGTCACCATTGATGCAGGTGCGTCATCCATTACCCTTTCCATACCTCAGTCATCGGGATGTGAGGTGAAAGCCAACACGGTACTTTCCTCCCGTAACCTGGAAGGATTTTATAAAGTTAAGGATCATACGTTTCAGACGGATGATTTTTCGGCTGCCACCAATAAGATCTACATCACCATAGATGCCGCTGTCTCCACCCTGAGCATCAACCGGCGCTGATCCTTCATTCAGTTCCTGAAAGGTAATCCCTCAGCACATTGGTCAGTTCATCCGGTTTGTCGCCATTGATCCAGTGTGAAGCACCTGGAATCGTAATGAATCCGACGTTCGGAAAATAGGTGCTGAAGATACCCCTGTCAGCGGTGGCAATGTAGTCCGAATCACCGCCCTGAATGACCAGAACCGGGCCAGGATATTGTCCTGTAAAGGGTATCGGTCCGAAAATCAGTTCCAGGTTGTCCTCAATCGCTTTCAGGTTGATACGCCACTCAAACCGGCCAGGTCCTGTCCGCTGTAGATTTTTTAACATGAATTGCCGTATCCTCCCGCTCAGTGGCCACTTGTTCAGTTCATCTTCTGCCGCCTGCCTCGAGGTGACGTTTTCGGGATCGACCGCACGCATCGCCTGAAGAATCGTCAGGTGTTCCTGCCGTATGGCATTGGATTGAGGACTGATGTCGATTATGACGAGTTTCTTAACCAGAACAGGAAGATCGAGTGCGAAGCCCATTGCCACTTTGCCTCCCATAGAATGTCCGATTAAAACGGGATTTTTAAGGGCATGCTCTTCAATGAACTCCCTTAAATCCTCAACAAGGGCATAATAATTCAATGCCGGACTATGAGGTGAATGTCCGTGGTTCCTTTGGTCTGGAATGAATACGGAAAAATGTTCTCCAAGGCGGCGCCCAATGGTCACCCAGTTATCCGATGACCCAAAGATACCATGCAGGATGATCACTGGCTCACCCGTTCCAAATTGCCTGAAAAATAATTTCATCGAACCAAATCACAAAGAATAACCACAAATAACCACAAATATCTCTAAATGATCACGAATGACTATAAATCACCATGAATCACCATGAATGACTCCTTATGACCCAATACCCCGCCCCTCCAGCTGCCTCCTGTAGAGCTGTATCGTATTCTCCAGCCCGAAGTAAAGTGCATCGGCGATCAATGCATGACCAATGGAAACTTCAAGCAATCCAGGGATATGCATCACAAAATAGCGAAGGTTCTCAAGGCTGAGATCATGGCCTGCATTCAGTCCGAGGCCTTCCTCCAGCGCGGTTTCCGCCGCTGCGAGGAAGGGTCTGATAGCCTGCTCCTTATCCTGTGCAAAATTGCGGGCATAGCTTTCGGTATAGAGCTCGATCCGATCCGTTCCGGTCTTTCCTGCATAACGGATCATTTCGGGGTCCGGTTCAACGAAAAGGGACGTCCGTATCCCGGCATCCTTGAACCTTCTGATGACCGTATGGAGGAACGCCAGGTTTTCCCGTGTGTCCCATCCGGCATTGGAGGTCAGCACACCGGGCGCATCCGGAACAAGGGTTACCTGATCAGGTACGCTGGACAGAACCAGGTCAATGAAACTTTCCGCAGGATAGCCTTCAATGTTGAATTCGGTGGTGATCAATGGTTTGATTTCGATCACATCCCTGTACCGAATGTGCCGTTCATCCGGCCGGGGATGAACCGTAATGCCCTGTGCACCAAATCGCTGACAGTCGACGACGGCCTTTTGTACATCCGGAATGTTTCCGCCGCGCGCATTGCGCAACGTAGCAATTTTGTTGATGTTAACGCTCAATCTGACCATAATGAATCTTCAACGTTCCATTTTTACAAAGCTACTAAATCGGATCATCTGATCCGCAGCCAACAGCAATTTTCATCCCTGTTGACACGGATCCGTTAAAAACCTGTAATTTAGCAGGCTCATTTGAAAAATGGCATGGTTGCAAAAGATCTCATTGCTGAAGGCTTACATTCGCTGAAAATTACGGATACAGGTACCAGCGCCCTGGTGCTGATGGACGAATATAAAGTATGGCATTTGCCTGTGACGGATCAAGAATCCTATCTGGGACTGATCACCGAAACGGAACTCTATACGCTTGAAGACCCTGATTGCACTCTGGACAACCTGAAGGCGAGCTTTCAGAGAATCTTCGTCAACGAACATGACCATGTTTACGACGTCATCAGGATGGCTGATTCGTCGAAAGTTTCCGTCATACCTGTGCTCAATGGGAAACAGGAATACATCGGATTGATCACCTTGCAGAAGCTGCTGGCTGGTTTTGCTGCAATGAGCTGCTCAGGTTTTCCGGGAGCGATCATCATCCTTGAATTGAATGTCAATGATTACCTTTTATCCGAGATTGCACAGATCGTTGAATCCAATGATGCCAAGATCCTCGGTATCTACCTCTCACCCCATACGGAGTCGACAAAATTGGACATTACGATCAAAATCAACCAGACCGACATCAGGTCCATCCTGCAGACATTCAACAGGTATGACTATATTGTCAAAGCGTCTTTCTCGCCGAAGGATCCCGATGAAGATCTCCGTGATCGTTATGAATCCCTGATGAGGTACCTGAATATTTGACAGAACTATGAATATAGGTTTTTACGGTAAATCCATACCTTCTGAAAGCTTGCCTGCTATCGGTCAATTTTTCCGTCGGCTGGCAAAATCAGATTGTCGTCTGATGATCTATGAGTCATTTCATCACCGGCTGATACACGAGTATGGTTTTGAAATAACGGCAGATACATTTCAGGGGCATAACGATATTGCAGGCCATCTGGACTACCTGGTTTCCATAGGCGGGGACGGGACTTTTCTGGATACGGTCACCCTTGTCAGGGATTCCGGTATTCCCATCTTTGGAATCAATACCGGACGTCTGGGCTTTCTTTCCAGTGTTACGGCGGAAGACACGGAACAGGCTGTGGACGCACTTCTCAGTCGTCGGTACTGGCTTGACCAGCGAACATTGATCCGTTTGGAATCACCTGCCGGTCTGTTTGGTGAATTGAACTATGCATTGAATGAAGTGGCTGTCTACCGGAAGGACCCCAACTCGATGCTGGCCATCCACACGTATGTTGATGATCTTTTTTTGAATTCCTACTGGGCTGATGGGCTGATCATTGCCACCCCGACCGGTTCCACCGCTTATTCCCTTTCCTGTGGCGGACCCATCGTACTACCCGAAGCCCGGAATTTTCTCATAACTCCCATTGCGACACACAATTTAACCGTACGGCCTGTCGTTATTCCTGATGATTGCACGATTCGACTACGGGTGGAAGGAAGAAGCAGCGAATTTTTTGTAAGTCTTGATTCCCGGTTCAACACCCTCGATTCATCAACCGAGATCATCATCGTCAGGGAGAATTTTAAAATCAATCTGATCCGGATGGAAGAACAAAATTTTTTCAGCACCATTCGCGGAAAACTTAAATGGGGACTCGATATCAGAAATTATTCCGGAGGTATTTCCTGAATGGATAAAGAATCAAAAAGTGGTATTTTTGCGCGGTTAACTTCTATGAAACGATTAATTCTGGCTCTGTCCTGTCTGATCACGGTCATCCACACATCCGCACAGTATGACGAGGTGGGAATTTACGTGGGCAGTTTTTTCATTGTCAACGGAGCCAGCTTCTTGAATCCGGAACAAACGGATCAAAAGGCTGTGAATTTTCAACCTCATATAAATCAGCCATCTCCAGCCATTCAGCTGTTGTATCGTCATAGTTTTGATTCGCGGCAAACAGTCTCGGGAACATTTTCCTGGTCGCATTTTTATGAAGTGGCAACCCGTTATGAAATCAATTTCCGCAATTTTATCCTTGGCAGCAAGAAAAACTATTACTCAACGTATATTTTTGGCGGACTGGCTTACGCATTTGGGAAAGATTCGACTTTGCTCGGGCTGCCAGAATATGTAAATGATTCTTTAAAAATCGAAACATTAAGTGCTGTATCGTTGCCTTTTGGTTTGGGATTCAAATACAGTATCGGGGAATCCCTTGGATTGTCAGCCGAAATTGGATTGAGGAAGAATTTGGGACTTAACAATAACGAAAGTGGTTTTTTACCGGTCAGCCAGCCGTTCTATGGTTTTATCGGCGTTGCTGCCACTTACAGATTCAGTTTTGTAAACAGGCGTAAATGCATTAATCTTGAATATTAAAGGATAATGCTGTCCCTCATACACGGAGGGCGGTTTTTGAGCACTATGGACATTAAAGAACAAATAGACCGTGAAAAGCTGCCCTTGCACATTGCGGTGATCATGGACGGCAATGGCCGCTGGGCACAGCGGCAAGGGAAAGAGCGTGTTTTCGGTCATGAACAGGGGGTGAAAGCCGTCAGGGAAATCACGGAGGCAGCTGCTGAACTGGGTATCCAGTACCTGACCCTGTTCGCTTTCTCAACGGAAAACTGGAAACGTCCCAAAGAGGAAGTCAGCGCCCTGATGCAGCTACTGGTCCAGACGATTGGCCGGGAGACCAAAACCCTCGTGAAAAACAACATTCGCCTCCAGGTGATCGGTGATCTGACAAGCCTGGATGCAACCTGCTATTCCGAATTGATGGAAGCGATCCGTACTACGGCCGGCAATACCCGCATGACACTTATTCTGGCGCTCAGCTACAGCTCCAGGTGGGAGATTGTTGAAGCTGCCCGTCAGATTGCCCGGCAGGCCAGCCTCCACCAGCTGGATGATCAGGCCATCGATGATGAATTCTTTAGCCGGCACCTGACCACCGCTCACTATCCTGATCCTGAATTGCTGATCCGAACCAGTGGTGAATTCAGGTTAAGTAATTTTTTGCTCTGGCAGATTGCTTATACAGAATTGTACTTCACACCTAAACTCTGGCCTGATTTTACCAGGAATGACCTGTATGAGGCAATACTCGATTTTCAGAAAAGGGATAGAAGATTTGGAAAGATCTAAAAAAATAGTTCAACCTGATTCATTTATGCCATTAAAAAGGATCATCATCGCCATAATCGCTGGTTTGTTGTTTTCCTTACCTGGTACGACTCAGGTTACCATCGGGGATGATCTGTCGGGAATTGACTATTTAAAGCCTAAAGAATATGAAATTGGAGGCATCACCGTCAGCGGGATCCAGTACCTTGACCAGAATGTTTTGATCATGCTGTCGGGCCTTTCCGTCGGTGATCGTGTCTCGGTGCCCGGGGATGACATCAGCGATGCAATGCGCAACCTTTGGGACCAGGGCCTTTTTGAAGATATAAGGATCACAGCTGCGCGTATTCAGGGAGATGTGATCTTCCTGAACATTTTTTTGAAGGAACGACCCAGAATGTCCAAATTTTCATTGCTGGGAATCAAGAAAACTGAAGCCGACAACGTGAAGGAAGAGATCACCCTTCGCTCCGGAGATGTCCTCACGGAGAACCTTCTTGTACGCACTTCCCGGACCATCAAAAAGTACTTCAAGGACAAGGGCTTTCTTAATACGGAGGTAACGTTTAATCAAATATCCGATACCACTAAACCTAACAACGTCATCCTCGAGGTGATGATTGACAAGAACCAGCGGGTGAAGATCAGACATATCAACATTGAAGGCAACGCGGCGATGACGGATCAACAGATCAAGGGGGGCCTGAAAAAAACCAAAGAAAAAAGCTATGTCCATCCCCTGAATTATATCGATACGCTTGTCACCTCCACACTGAAGGCCGCCACCACCCTCGACATGCTCAATGTCCTGGGAGCCGTTGGTGACTATTTTACCGATAATGTGAAACTCAGGATTTTCAAGAGCTCAAAATTTATCGTTGATGACTTTAAGGAAGATAAGAATAACGTCATAAAAAAGTATAATCAGCAGGGCTACAGGGACGCCAAAATTGTAGAAGATGTCATTTCTGCCAATCCCGACAATACTATTGACCTGAATATGAAGATCTATGAAGGAAGCAAGTACTATTTCAGGAACATTACGTGGATTGGCAATACCAAATACACAGCCGACCAGCTGAATGAGATCCTGAAGATCAAGAAAGGGGATGTATACGACCAGGAATTGCTTTCTACAAATCTGTCCTTTAATTTAAATGGAATGGACGTGACATCCCTGTATCTCGATAACGGCTATCTGTTCTTTTCCGTTGATCCGGTTGAAGTCAAGGTTGAGAACGACTCCATCGATCTGGAGATGAGGATATATGAAGGTAAACAGGCCAGGATCAATAAGGTGACCGTAAAAGGGAATGACCGGACCAACGACCATGTGATCATACGGGAGATCAGAACTGAGCCCGGGGAACTCTTTTCCCGCTCGGAAATCATACGAACCACACGTGAACTAGCTCAATTACAATACTTTAACCAGGAAAAGATCAATCCTGTTCCCATTCCGAATCCTGCCGATGGAACAGTGGATATTCAATATGAGGTAGAGGAAACATCATCGGATCAGATTGAGCTCTCAGGGGGATGGGGGTATGGCCGGGTCATTGGAACACTGGGTGTTTCCTTTAACAATTTTTCACTCAAAAACATGTTCGTCAAAGGAGCCTGGCGGCCTGTGCCAACAGGAGATGGCCAGAAGCTTTCGGTCCGGTTGCAATCGTACGGTAAAGGATACATCAGCTATAATGCAAGTTTTACAGAACCCTGGCTGGGAGGTAAAAAGGCCAACTCATTCACCATGTCCTATTACCATTCACTTTATTCCAACGGACTCTCTAAAAACGATATATCCAGGCAATCCTTTGTCCTCGACGGGGTAGCGCTTATGCTCGGAAAACGGCTTACCTGGCCCGATGACTATTTCAGCCTGATCCAGACCATCAATCTTCAGCGGTACAAGCTGGATAACTATACCAGCGTATTCTCCTTTGGAACGGGAACCGGTGAATACAACAGCATTACATACGGCATTACCCTGGCAAGGAACTCTGTGGATGCCCCGATCTTTGCGCGAACAGGTACCGAGGTTTCGCTTTCTCTGAAACTGACCCCTCCGTATTCTGCTTTTTCCAATAAAAATTATGCCCTCATGGAAGACGATGAGAAGTATAAATGGGTTGAGTACCATAAATGGGCCTTCCGGGCAGTGGTCTATAAACCCATTGTAGGTAATCTTGTCCTGGCTCTGAAATTCCGGTATGGCTTCCTGGGATGCTATAATCAGGATATCGGCATAACACCGTTTGAACGTTATTACATGGGAGGGGACGGCCTTTCGGGGTATAATAACATGGATGGCCGGGAAATCATCGGATTCAGGGGATACGAAAATGAGTCCCTTACACCAAATAAATATACAAACAAAACAAAGGGAGGTACGATCTACAGCAGGAATACGCTGGAGATCAGGTATCCTCTGTCGCTCAATCCCAGTTCAACGATCTATATGGCAGCCTTTCTGGAAGCCGGGAATTCATGGGAAGATTTTCGTACTTTCCAGCCATTCAACCTGTATCGTTCTGCAGGATTTGGTGTCAGGGTATACCTGCCCATGTTTGGCCTTCTGGGGCTCGACTGGGGATATGGTTTCGACCAGGTCCCCGGATTGCCAAACGCAAACGGCAGCCAGTTCCACTTTTCCATCAATCAGTCGATTGATTAATTTGGTATAATATTTGACACGCTCCCTCGAATCAATTTAACTTTCATAAACATGGAAACACGTATCAAGAAAAACCTGCTGATTGCCTTCCTGATCCTGGGCGCCTCCTTCACAGGCCAGGCCCAGAAATATGCATTCGTCGACACCGATTACATCCTGAAGAACATCCCCGAATACAACGATGCACAGTCGTTGCTGGATGATATGGCTGCTGAATGGCAAAAGGAAATAGAGGATAAATACACCGAGATCGATCAACTTTATAAATCTTACCAGGCTGAAGCGGTCTTGTTACCTGAAGAGATGAAGAAAAAAAGAGAAGATGAAATCATAAAAAAGGAACAGGCAGTGAAGGAATTGCAGCGTCAGCGCTTCGGCAAGGACGGTGACCTGTTCAAGAAAAGACAGGAACTGATCAAGCCCATCCAGGAAAAAGTCTATAACGCAATTGAGGAAATGGCAGTCCAGCAGAATTATGCGATCATCTTCGACAAGGCGGGCAGTCTGAGTATGCTGTATGCCAATGAAAAATACGACCTCAGTGATGATGTGCTGAGTAAACTTGGATATTCATTTGATTCCGATAAATAATTCCTGAAAACACTTGTTTAATGCCCGCACTTTGAAAAAATGTCTAAATTTGCACGCTTTCTCTTATCACTTAAACAGTTATAAAAATGATGAAGATTATAGTTAAGTTGATGATCGTACTGACATTCAGTACCCTTACCCTTGGGATTAGCGCCCAGAACCAGGAAAAATTCGGCCATATAAATTTTGCAGATCTGTATGCACTGATGCCAGGACTTGACTCAGTGAGGACAGTTTATGAGAAATATGCAGCCGGTGTGCAGGAACAGTTTGATGCAATGCAACGGGAACTGGAAACAAAAATTGCTGATTATCAGAATAATCAATCAACAATGTCGGAAATAATCCGCCAGACAAAAGAGCGTGAGATCACTGATTTGCAAACCCGGATGGAAGCCTTTCAGGCATCGGCACAGCAGGACCTCCAAAATAAAGAAGTGGAACTGACCTCACCCATCATTGAGAAGGCGCAGAATGCTGTGAAAGAGGTTGCCAAAGAAAATGGCTATACCTACATACTGAATTCAACAGGCGGCATGCTGTTATTTGCAGATCCGGGTGACGATGTCACCGAGCTGGTCAAGAAAAAGCTGGGATTACAATAATTCAACCCATTTCGTTTGAAACGCTGAATTCATTTGCCTTGGAGCGTGGATAATCAATCGAGTAGTGAAGCCCGATGCTTTCTTTGCGATCCAGGGCAGCTTTAATGATCAGGTAACCAAGGTTGATCAGGTTCCTTAATTCACATAGCTGCTTGGTTATGATGGATTTCTGATACAGCTCCTCGGTTTCCCTGTAGATGATCTCCAGGCGTTGCAATGCCCTTTTCAACCTTAAATTTGACCTGACAATGCCAACATAGTTGGTCATCACGGCCTGCAACTCTTTCATGCTCTGCGTGATCAGGATCATTTCTTCGTTCAGTACGGTTCCTTCATCATTCCAGTCCGGAATTTCATCGCACAGCCCTGTTGTTTTGATCTGTTTTATGGCATCCACGCTTGCACGGTGAGAAAACACCAGGGATTCGAGTAACGAATTGGAAGCCAATCTGTTGGCTCCGTGAAGCCCCGTAGAGGCACATTCCCCTGAAGCATACAGGTTCCGTATGGAGCTCCGGCCCCATTCATCCACTTTGATACCTCCGCACAGATAGTGGGCTGCGGGATTGACCGGTATCATCTCGTTGGTGATGTTGATGCCTATGCTCAGGCACTTGGCATAAATATTCGGGAAATGATTGACCAGCTGATTTTTATCGAGATGCCTGCTGTCAAGGTAAACATATTCATCGCCTGATATTTTCATTTCGTTGTCGATCGCCCGTGCAACCACATCCCGTGGTGCCAGGGAGCCACGCTTATCATACTTGTACATGAACTCGTTGCCCTGCCGGTCCTTCAGCAGTGCACCGAATCCCCTCATCGCCTCTGTAATGAGAAAAGCCGGCCGTTCAGCCGGGTGATACAACGCTGTGGGGTGAAACTGGAAGAATTCCATGTCCGTCACCCTGCCTTTAGCCCTGTATACCATGGCAATACCGTCACCCGTGGCAATCTGGGGGTTGGTGGTAACACTGTAAACATTCCCGGCACCACCGGTGGATAACATCGTGGTCCTCGCCAGAATGGTAAGGATCGAATGATCCTCCAGATTCAAAACATAAGCTCCATAACATTGAATGTCTTTGTTCCGGCGGGTCACTTCAATACCGAGATGATGCTGGGTGATGATGTCGATGGCGAAATGATTCTCGAGGATCTCAATATTGGGATGACTCGTCACCCTTTCCAGCAGGGTTTGTTCAATTTCCTCACCCGTTTGGTCCTTGTAATGAAGAATCCTTTTTTCCGAATGGCCTCCTTCCCGGGCGAGGTCATATTTCCCTGATTTTTCCTTATCGAATTCAGCGCCCCAGGCAATCAACTCCTTTACACGCTCGGTGGATTCCGTTATGGTGATCCTGACGATCTTTTCATTGCTGAGATGATCCCCTGCGATCATCGTATCCCGTATATGCTTTTCGTAGGTGTCGGGTGTGTACATGACTGCTGCAATTCCCCCCTGGGCATAACGTGTGGCGGTTTCGTTGGCCCTGGTCTTCGTGACAAGGCATACACTGCCGTGATCGGCCACTTTGAGTGCATAACTCAGTCCGGCAATGCCTGAGCCTATGACCAGAAAATCAATTTTTTTTCTCATCGGACTTAAAGATTCAATAATACTTTGAACGGATCACCCCCGGCGTACAGGAGTTTGATGGGATCCTCCAGCATTTCCCTGACCTTCACCAAAAAACCGACGGATTCACGTCCATCAATGATGCGATGGTCATAGGAAAGGGCAATGAACATCATGGGGCGGATTTCGACTTTACCTTCAATGGCCACCGGCCGGTCCATTATTTTATGCATGCCCAGAATGGCACTTTGAGGAGGATTCAGAATGGGAGTGGACATAAGCGATCCAAAAACACCTCCATTGGTGATGGTGAACGTACCTCCTGTCATCTCCTCCAGTGTGATTTTATTTGTCCGGGCTCTTTCGGCCAGTTCTTTGATGCGAATTTCGATATCCGCAAGCGTCATGCTTTCCGTATTTCGAAGTACAGGCACAACCAGACCTTTTGGAGCGCTCACCGCAATTCCAATGTCGATAAAGTGATGATAGACAATATATTCGTCATCAATCTGGGCATTGACAGCCGGGTAGAGGCGAAGTGCTTCTGTTACTGCCTTTGTGAAAAACGACATGAATCCCAGTGAAACGCCGAATTTCTGCTTGAATGCGTCTTTGTATTGATTTCGGATTTTCATGATCATGCTCATGTCAACCTCATTGAAGGTGGTCAGCATGGCTGTCTGGTTCTTTACGGCAACCAGCCTCTGGGAGAGCTTGAGCCGGAGTGTGGACATTTTTTGTCGCTCAATTTCCCTTTCTGAACGCCCGGAAGGCGTATCAGCGGCCTCCTCCGGCTTGGTGGCTACAGATGCGCGAGTCTGTTCAAACTTTTCTACTTCCTTACGGCTAATACGGTAGCTGCCATAGCGACCGACCATTTCCTGCGGAGTGATCTGGTTCTCTTCCATGACTTTCCTGGCCAGAGGCGATACACGGACGGGAGGTTGTTCTGCCTTTTCTTCATGCGAAGGCGGTTCAGGGATCTTTTCTGATCCGCCGGAATCTCCTCCGCTCCCGGCCGAGGCCGTTGTCGTAATGGTTCCGATGACGGTTCCGATGTCAACGGTTGCCCCTTCAGGGGCCAGGATATGGAGAACGCCTTCCTGCTCCGCAGTAATGCTCAATGTTGCCTTATCAGAGTCAATCTCGGCAAGTTCAGTGTCTTTTTGTACATGATCCCCATCGCTCTTCAGCCAGCTGGCTAGCTGAACCTGGACAATGGATTCGCCCGGAGAGGGAACTTTGATTTCAATGGTCATCTTGGCGTAGTGGATTATTTTTTTATTTTTTCTGATTGACCTCCATCCATTCTTGCTCAAACTGCCGCCATTTATTTCCGATGCAGACCATCCGGCATTCTTCCTTTAACCGGTGACAGTCACACTGGTCAAAGGTCTTGGTGACAATTTTACGTTGCTGGACCTGGTGAAACCTGGATGAGCCTGTTGCCGGGCTGCCGCTGGCCGGCCGGGCAATCACTTTCAGGGTGATGCCTTCCTGAAGCAGGCGCTCATGGATGTAATTCCAGGCCCCCATGTTCACCGGTTCTTCCTGTACCCAGATCAACCGCCGGGCTTTGGAGTATTTTTGAATCGCCTGCCGGATCAGGTCAAGTGGCAGGGGATAAAGTTGCTCAATGCGGACCAGGGCTATATTCCTGGCGTCAATCTTTTCCTTCTCTTCCAGCAGGTCATAATACACCTTGCCACTGCAGAAGGCAATCTTATCAATATCATCTGCCACAGCCGAATCATCATCGATTACCTCCTGAAAGCCACCTGTCGTAAGATCTGAAAGGGAGGAAACACAACGTGGATGCCTCAGCAGGCTTTTTGGCGTAAAAACGACCAGCGGTTTCCGAAACGGCCTTTTAAGCTGCCTGCGAAGGATATGGAAAAAATTGGCGGGTGTTGAACAGTTGGCAATCTGCATGTTTTGTTCGGCACACAGGTTCAGGAAGCGCTCCAGACGCCCCGATGAATGCTCAGGGCCCTGCCCCTCGTATCCGTGGGGTAACAGCATCACCAGATGATTCATCACATTCCATTTATCTTCCGCACTGCTCAGGTACTGATCAAAAATGATCTGGGCTCCGTTGCTGAAATCACCAAACTGAGCCTCCCAAAGGATAAGGGCATTCGGGGAAGCCAGTGCATAGCCGTACTCGAAACCGAGAACCCCGTATTCCGACAAATGAGAGTTGTAGATTTCGAATCTTCCCTGGTCTTTGTCCAGATGGCAAAGAGGCGTATACTTTTCCTCGGAGTCCTCAATGGTCAGGACCGCGTGGCGATGTGAAAAAGTCCCCCGCTGGGAGTCCTGTCCTGAAAACCGGATGTGGATCCCTTCTGATAACAGGGTTCCATAAGCCAGCAGTTCCGCCATCGCCCAGTCGAACCTGCCGTGGGTCAGCACCATCTCGCGCCTGTCCTCCTGCATTTTGACCGTTTTTCTGAAAAATTGCTTTTCCGGTGGTAAAGAGGTGATCTTTCGCGTAACAGAGTGGATCAGGTCCTGTTGAACAGATGTTTCAGGGGAGTGGTTGAAATCATCCGCTGTGGCCTTCCTGAATGCAGCCCAGTCATCTTCAAGAAAAGATGTAATATGGGCCCGCTCAATCTCTTTTGACCTTGCAAGGGATACTTCCAGCTGGTCATTAAAATCGCTCTCCATCCGTTCAGCCTTTTGCAGATCGATCATTCCCTGTTCCAGCAATTTTTTCATATAGATCTGACGTGGATCCGGATGTTTTTCAATGATCCTGTAAAGGATGGGCTGCGTGAACCTTGGCTCGTCTCCCTCATTATGTCCATATTTACGGTATCCCAAAAGATCGATGAAAACATCCTTCTGAAATCTGTTCCTGAATTCCATTGCGAGCTCAACAGTGAACGCCACGGCCTCCGCATCATCTCCATTTACGTGAAAAATGGGAGACTGAATGGTTTTGGCTACATCTGTGCAGTAGATGCTGGTTCTTGCATCCAGGTAGTTTGTTGTAAAACCAAGCTGATTGTTTACAATCAAATGAATCGTCCCACCGGTTTTGTACGCTTCCAGTCCCGACATCTGAATGACCTCGTAGACCACACCCTGACCGGCAATGGAGGCATCTCCGTGGATCAGGACAGGAACAATTTTCGTTTCATCCCCGTGAAACTGATGATCAATTTTCGACCTGACAATTCCTTCCACCACCGGATTCACGGCTTCCAGGTGAGAAGGGTTGGGTGTCAGGGTCAGCCTGACTTTTTGCCCACCCCTTGTGCTTCGATGAGCTGTGAATCCCAGGTGATATTTGACATCCCCCAGCAAGGCCTCATCCTCATAGGCAATCCCCTCAAATTCACTGAAAACTACCTGATGGGATTTTCCAAGGATATTGGTAAGAACATTCAACCTGCCACGGTGAGGCATTCCGATCACTAATTCCTCAACGCCAAGACTGGCTCCCTTTTCAATCAAAATATCCAATGCCGGAATAAGGGACTCTCCTCCTTCCAGGGAAAAACGTTTCTGACCGGGAAATTTTTTATGAACAAATTTTTCGAAGCTTACCGCCTCGGTCAGTTTCTGGAGGATCTGAATTTTTTGTTCTCTGGAAAAGTGGGGTGTGTTGCGGCTTGATTCCATTTTCGTTTTGAGCCAGTTCATCATTTCACTATTCCTGATGTAAAAATATTCAGCGCCAATTGACTGGCAGTAGGTCTGCTCCAGGAAGGAAATGATATCTTGTAACCTGGCTTTTCCGATCCCGATCTCAACGCCGGCTTCAAATGTCTGCTCAAGATCCTCAGTGCTAAGTCCAAAATTTTCAAAGGAAAGGGTAGGGGAATAGGTGCGGCGTGATCTTACAGGATTGGTTTGGGTGAACAAATGCCCCCTTTTACGGTATTCGTTAATGAGGGTGATTACACTGAACTCTTTGGAGGAAATAATTTTATCCTGATTTGTCAAAAAAGAGCCGCCTGCAAATTCATATCCTTCAAAGAATTTTCTCCATCCGAAATCAACGGAATCAGGATTGGCCTTATAGGTTAAATACAATTCTTCGAGCTGTGCCAGATCACTGTTGGATAAATAGGAATAGGTATCCATTTAGTCAGAGGTGTAATGATGTTGTGCAGCAAATGTATGAATTTATGACGAAGTATTTACTGTGCCGCCCCGGGATGGTCGGGGATGGCTGATATAAAAAAAAAGTCCACATCCTTAGGATGTGGACTTTCCTGTTGAACCAGAAAGTTCAGATTTCAATCTATACTCTTTCGATGATTATTCAGGATGGATTGCTTCTACAGGACAAACATCAGCACAGGTGCCACAGTCGGTGCATACGTCAGGATCAATCACATAAATATCACCTGCGGAAATGGCTTCAACCGGACATTCATCAATGCAAGTGCCGCAAGCTGTACAATCATCAGAGATCTTATAAGCCATGGTTAAAGAGGTTTTGGTTAATAATTAAAGTGCATCAATTGAAATTGATGGTACAAAAGTATTTTTTTTTCTGTTACAGGATACAGGTTTCGAAAATTTAGTTTTGGTCTAAACAATCAATAATAATTCAATGTTACGGCAAGTTCTGATGGTGACCAGGGTGGTTCAAGCCATTGTAAGGATTAAAAAAATGCTGAAAGTTAAGTTGGATGGAATATTGTCTTTACCTTTGCAGCTGTTATAAAAATAACAAGATGGGCATTAAAAAGCGTAAAATCATTGAGTTGGAAGATGCAGTGGTCAAGTTTGCCGGTGATTCCGGTGACGGTATGCAAATGAGTGGAACTCAGTTTTCTGACACCTCTGCATTTGTTGGGAATGATATTTCAACATTTCCTGATTATCCTTCCGAGATCAGGGCGCCCCAGGGAACCGTCGCCGGTGTTTCAGGATTTCAGGTGCGCATCGGAAGCAAAGACATCAAAACCCCCGGTGACCTGGCCGATGTACTGGTGGCCATGAATCCTGCAGCCCTTAAAACCAACCTGAAGTGGGTGAAACCAGGTGCAACGATTATCATTGACAGCGACAATTTCGATGAAAAGAACTACCAGAAAGCAGGATTTACATCCGATCCGCTGGAAGACGGAACACTCGACGGCTATAACGTCGTAAAGGCCCCCATAACGTATTTGAATTTTGCCACGGTGAAAGAACTGGGTCTGGATAGCAAGACAGCCGAAAAAACAAAGAACCAGTTTGCTGTTGGAATACTTTACTGGCTTTTTGACCGCAGCCTGGAGTATGGTGAGAAGTTTCTGGAAGAACGGTTTAAGAGCAAAACCATCCTGGCTGACGCCAACAAGAAAGTTTTGAGGGCAGGCTATCATTTTGCTGAAACCCTTGAAACACTCGATTCCCGTTTTCAGATCATTCACGACCGGGAAAGGAAAGGCAAATTCCGGAATATAACCGGCAATACTGCGGTAGCCTGGGGTTTCATAGCCGCCTCTGAACGTTCAGGCAGGCATTTGTTCCTGGGATCCTACCCGATCACCCCTGCTTCGGAGATCCTTCAGGAGCTTGCGAAAAGAAAACAATTGGGCGTCAAGGTCTTTCAGGCAGAAGATGAAATTGCAGGGATCAACTCGGCCATCGGAGCCAGCTTCACAGGTCATCTTGGCGTTACGACCACTTCCGGCCCCGGGCTTGCATTGAAGAGTGAAGCTCTTGGATTGGCTGTCATTACCGAACTGCCACTGGTAGTGGTCGATGTTCAGCGGGGAGGACCTGCTACGGGTTTACCCACCAAAACAGAGCAGGGAGACCTTTTACAGGCATTGTACGGCAGGTGCGGAGAAAGCCCTGCAGTGGTCGTCGCAGCTTCCTCTCCTTCTGATTGCTTTGATTATGCGTATATGGCCTGTAAAATAGCCATCGAACACATGACCCCGGTGATCCTCCTCACCGACGGATACCTGGCCAACGGATCTGAACTCTGGAGCATACCCAAAATAGCCAGTTTACCTCCAATTGTACCCCCATTGGTTGCTGACAATGATCCGGATTATAAACCCTACCGGAGAAATCCTGATAAATTGAGCCGCTACTGGGCCATCCCCGGACAGGAAGGACTTCGCCACCGGATCGGCAGCCTTGAAAAGGAAGATGTCACCGGCTTTGTATCCCAGGATCCACTTAACCATGAAAAAATGGTCAGGCTCAGGGAAGAGAAAGTTCAAAGAGTGGCCAATTACATCCCCGAACTGAAAGTATGGGGTGAACCTACCGGCGACCTGCTCGCCGTGGGATGGGGAGGAACCTATGGAGCCATGATCAGCGCGGTCCAGGAACTTCAGCAACAGGGAAAACGTATCAGCCTCGCACAGTTTAACTACATCAAACCCCTGCCAAGAAATACCGAAACCGTATTTGCGGGATTCAAGAAAATCATCATCTGTGAACTGAACCTGGGTCAGTTTGCAATGTACCTCAGTGCACTTTTTCCACAGTTTAAATATTTGAAACATAATAAAATTCAGGGTCTTCCATTTATGATCGAGGAGCTGAAACAGAAATTCAATCAAATTCTGGAGGGTAAAGAATAATGGACCAGCGTATTGAAACCAAATCCGATCAGCCTGCACTGACCAGAAGCGATTTTAAACTTGACCAACCGGTTAAATGGTGCGCAGGATGCGGCGACTACGCTATCCTGTCTGCGGTGCAAAATGCCCTGCCGGAAATCGGGATGAAAAAGGAAAACATCGTATTTGTATCTGGCATCGGATGCTCTTCCCGTTTCCCTTATTATATAAACACTTATGGCTTTCACGGCCTTCACGGCAGAGCTGCAGCGGTCGCAACGGGAATTAAAATTGCCAATCCGGAACTGAGTGTCTGGATGGTTACCGGCGATGGAGACAGTATGGCGATCGGCGGTAACCATTTTATACATATCCTGCGACGCAACATTGACGTCAATATCCTTATTTTTAATAATAAAATCTACGGACTAACAAAAGGACAATATTCTCCCACATCTCCCAAGGGATTGAAAACCAAAACATCTCCTGACGGGACCATCGAGCCCCCCTTCATTCCCGGTGAACTGGCCATGGGAGCCCAGGGTACCTTTTTTGCCAGGGCTATTGATACAGAACCCAAACAGATGACCGATATCTTTATCAAAGCGGCCCGGCATGATGGGACCTCCGTGGTTGAAATACTGCAAAACTGCGTCATCTTTAACAATAAGATCCATCAGGAAATTACGGGAAAGGATGTTAAGGACGACCGCACAATCTACCTGGAACATGGCAAACCGATGATCTTCGGTGTTAACCGCGATAAGGGTCTGGTGCTGCACGGATCGGGACTGAAGGTTGTCCGTCTGGGAGAAGATGGCATGACGGAAAATGATCTTTTGGTTCACGATGCCTATACACCCGACATCGCATTGCATTATATGCTGACCAGGATGGCCTATCCTGAGTTCCCCGTAGCTACTGGCGTTATCCGGTCGTTCCCCTCCGAACCCTACGATCAGGCTCTGGAACGGCAGGTGATCCGAAGTATGGAAGAATCCAAAATCAAAACACTGGAAGAATTGATCAACGCCGGCAACGTCTGGCAGATCTGATCGTGTGGCCTTTTACCCTCCGGGGCTTTCTTTCCTTATCTTTGTGCCAACTATGCTTGCTGCATTCCTACACTATATTGAAAGGGAATCCCTGTTTTTACCTCATCAGGCTGTGCTGCTTACGGTCAGCGGGGGAATGGACTCAGTGGTGATGGTGGAGTTATTCCGGCAGGCCGGATTCCAGTTCGGCATCGCACATTGTAATTTTTGCCTGAGAGGAGAGGAATCAGACAAGGAAGAATCGTTTGTGAAAGAACTGGCAGCAAAACTTGACGTACAGTTCTTCTCCAGAAGTTTTCAGACCGGACTCTTTGCCAGGCAGAATTATGTTTCGGTTCAGATGGCTGCCAGGGAACTCCGATACCGGTGGTTCAACGAACTGCTGAACACGCAGAATTTCGATTATGTGGCAACCGCCCATCACCTGGATGACCAAATCGAAACCCTGCTGTTGAATCTTGTAAGAGGAACCGGGCTGAATGGGCTCCAGGGTATCCGCTCAAAACAGGGACGGATCATCCGGCCGCTGATGTTTGCGACCCGTCAGGAAATTGAACGATTCCAGCAAGCTCGTGCCATCCCGTTTTGCCTGGATTCATCCAACCTGTCCGACAAGTACACGCGAAACAAGATCCGTCATGAAATAATCCCGGTGCTGAATTCAATCAATCCGGACTTTCGCAATGGAATGACTCAGACCATTGAAAGGTTGAGGGACGCGGGAATGATCGTAAAGGATGAGATCCATCAAAAAGGGAAAGGGGTATGTTCCGGTAAGGAGAATGACCTTTTCATCAATATTGCCGGGCTTCTGAAGTTATCCCCGGTGACGGCCTACCTGACTGAATTTTTGGCTCCTCTGGGATTCAATTATCCAACCATTAAAAAAATCGGAAGCTCCCTGACCGGAATGTCAGGAAAGTTCTTTCTGTCACCAACCCACTGCCTTCTTAAAGACAGGACCCAACTGATCGTTAAACCCCTGGATGTTTCCACCCCCGTATCTGCCGTTGAATTTTACATTGATAGTGATGTTTCCCGTGTGAACGCTCCTTTATCCATGAGCTTTGAAAGAATAGAGGTCAAAGAGGATTTTCAGCCTGATAAGCGTCCCGGGGTAGCCCACCTTGATCTTGCCTTGATCAGGTTTCCGCTTTTATTGAGAAAATGGAAAAAGGGAGATCATTTTCATCCTTTTGGGATGAACCATCCGAAAAAATTGAGCGATTTCTTCATCGACGAAAAATTCACTCTGTTCGACAAGCAAAATGCCTGGATCCTTGAATCGGATGGAAAGATCATCTGGCTTGTCGGTCACAGGATCGATCACCGGTTCCGCATCACTTCCGGCACAAAGCAGGCTTTAAGGATTGAATTGCAGCGGTAAGGACTCCTCCAGCCAGGAGAATTTATCCAGGCTAACTTTTTTCTGTGGGCCCATGATTACCATTTCATTACCTTTGCACCCAAAATATGGATATATGAGACTATTAAGCAAGGATATACGTATGGGCAGACTCTTGCTGTTCATGTTTTTTTTGGTCGGTTTTTTAAAATTGCAGGCCCAGATCTATGAGCCTGTCAGCTGGAGTTTTAGCAGCCGGTTGATCAGCCCTGCTGAGGCAGAGCTTCTTTTTAAGGCTGAAATTGAAAACAAATGGCACCTTTACTCCCAGGATATTCCGATGAGCCCGCCGGCCACCACCTTTACCTTTGAGGATGTGAAAGGATATGAGCTGGTGGGAAAGGTTACCGAGCCCGCCGCTCTTGAGGAGTATGACCCAAACTTTGAAATGGTCCTCAAGTATTTTGCTGATGAGGTGACCTTCAGTCAAAAAATCCGTTTGCTGACCAAGGATCCCGTCACCGTGAAAGGTTATGTGAACTTCATGTCGTGTGATGACGAAAAATGTTTACCGCCTGCCGATGAAGAATTTGAGTTTACTTTTAACAAAGAGGCTAAAACAGTTGGATCCACCGTTGATTCCACACCCAGTGGTGAAAAGGTATCGGGCGTCCCGGTTGCACCTGTGACGACCCTTGATCTTTCAGGTGATACCCTTGCTTCCCTTACGGAAACCGATTCGACGGATCAACCTCTGGCACAAAGCACCCTGGAAGACTCTGCTGCAGGTACAAAGGAAAAGAGGTCGCTGTTCTATTTTTTTCTCATCTCCGTGCTTGCGGGATTTGCCGCCATTCTTACCCCCTGTGTATTCCCGATGATCCCGATGACGGTCACGTTTTTCATGCACGACAATGAAAGCAAACGCAAGGCCAGATTCCAGGCGATCGTTTATGGTTTCTCCATCATCGCCATCTATACAGTGATTGGAACCGTCGTGGCCATCACACTGGGACCCAATTTTGCTAATTTCCTGAGCACCCACTGGCTCCCCAACGTCTTGTTCTTCCTGGTCTTCCTGGTCTTCGCAGCCTCCTTCCTGGGAGCCTTTGAATTGACCCTGCCCAGCCGGCTGGTTACCCGTTCCGATCAAAGGGCCGACAAAGGTGGCATTTCCGGGGCTTTCTTCATGGCCCTCACGCTGGTGCTGGTCTCTTTTTCCTGCACCGGGCCACTTGTCGGTGCAATCCTGGTTGAGTCAGCAGGTGGACAGATCCTCAAACCGATCGTGGGTATGTTTGGTTTTGCCCTGGCATTTGCACTCCCTTTCACACTTTTCGCTTTTTTCCCATCCTGGCTGGCCAACCTGCCAAAATCAGGCGGATGGCTGAATGCAGTCAAGGTGGTGCTTGGCTTCATTGAACTGGCGCTGGGATTGAAGTTTCTCAGTATTGCCGATCAAACCTATCATTGGGGTATACTTGACAGGGAAGTGTACCTGGCTTTCTGGATCGTGATTTTTACACTGATGGGATTTTACCTGCTGGGGAAACTGAAATTTGCTCACGATTCGGACCTCCCGTATATCAGTGTAACACGCATCATATTGGCAATCATTACTTTCACGTTTGTGGTCTATATGACACCCGGGATGTTTGGTGCTCCTCTTAAAGCTCTGTCAGGATATATTCCGCCGCAGTCAACCCATGATTTCGACCTGAATAACATCATTCGGGAAAATGTCAAGCTGGTCGTTGGCTCCGGAACGAATGCATCGGGAGGCATCCGGCAACCGGCCGAGATCTGTGACAAGCCCAAGTACAGCGATTTTCTGCATCTTCCGCACGGACTCGAAGGCTATTTCGACTATGAGCAGGGAATGGCCTGTGCCAGGAAGCTCAATAAGCCTGTATTCATCGACTTCACAGGTCACGGTTGTGTCAACTGCCGGGAGATGGAGGCCAATGTCTGGTCGAATCCCAAAGTTCTTCAGCGACTGAGAGAACAATTTATCATCATTGCCCTTTACGTCGATGATAAGACTCCATTAGCGGAGAACGAATGGATAACCTCCACCTACGATGGTAAGATTAAAAAGACCGTAGGTAAAAAATTTGCGGATTTTCAGATCACCCAATTCAATGTGAATGCTCAGCCGTTTTATGTCCTGCTGGATCATCACGGGGAAAAACTGGTTCCCCCGAGAGCTTATGACCTCGATGTGGATGAATTTATCGACTTTCTCGATAAAGGGATCGAGGAATTCAAAAACCGTTCTCAGCACTAAGCTGTCGGGGACATCCCTGCTTTTTTTGCCAGCGCGGCAAAATGCTGATAAAAGTAGGTGATCGTTTCGATGCCTTTGAAGAACTGGTGCAATGAATAATTCTCATTGGGGGAGTGTATGGCGTCGGATTCAAGGCCAAATCCCATCAGAATGCTTTTCAGGCCAAGCTTTTGCTCAAAGGTTGAAATGATCGGTATGCTTCCCCCGCTTCTTACCGGGACAGGTTTCTTTTCATAAGCTTCCGCATATGCCCTCTCAGCTGCCTGATAGGCGATCATGTCGGTGGGGGATACATAACCCTGTCCCCCGTGCAACGTTTTGACGCTGACATTGACATAGGGCGGGGCGATTGTTTTGATATGTTGTTCGAACAACCGGCTTATTTTCAGGTGGTCCTGATTGGGCACCAGCCGCATGGAGATTTTTGCCCAGGCCTTGGCCGGCAGGACAGTCTTGGCTCCTTCACCGGTATAGCCGCTCCACATGCCGTTCACATCCAGCGTTGGCCTGATACCCGTGCGCTCCATCGTGGAATAACCTTTCTCCCCCCATATTTCCCCAATCTTCAGCGACTCTTTGTAAGCCTTCAGATCAAAGGGTGCTTTTGCCATCTCCAGCCGCTCAGCCTGGCTGATCTCCAGCACATCGTCGTAAAATCCGGGAATCGTGATCCGGTTATCCGAATCATGCAGTGAAGCAATGATTTGTGCTAGTATGTTCGCGGGATTGGCCACCGCACCACCAAAAATCCCGGAGTGCAGATCCCTGTCCGGACCGGTCACTTCGATCTCCATATAGCTCAGTCCACGCAATCCAACCGTAATGGAGGGTATATCCTCCGCGATCATGCTGGTATCGGAAACCAGGATGATGTCGGCCTTAAGCATTTCCCTGTTGTCATCACAAAAATTGCCCATGTTTACCGAACCGATTTCTTCTTCTCCCTCGATCATGAATTTCACATTACACGGTAATTGACCGGTTTTGTTCAGGTACTCGAAGGCCTTGGCATGCATGAACGACTGGCCTTTGTCGTCATCCGCTCCCCTGGCATAGATCCTGCCATCCTTGATGACCGGCTCAAAGGGATCTGTTTTCCATAATTCCAACGGATCAACCGGCATCACATCCATATGGGCATAGACCAGAATGGTTGGTAACGCCGGATCAATGATTTTTTCAGCATAAACGATCGGATTTCCGCTCGTGGGAAATATTTCGGCTTTATCGGCGCCGGCATTGAGAATGATTTCTTTCCAGTATTCAGCTGCTTTTTGCATATCCGGTGCATGCGAAGCAATGGTGCTGATCGACGGAATGCGTATCAACCCAAACAACTCTTCAAGAAACCGGTCTCTGTTAACCTGGATGTAATCCTTGATCATTGGTTTTGTCATGGTGATTAAATGAATGATGATGAATAGTTTATTGACTTTTCAGAATGAAATCCGGTGACTTCAGATTTCAGTCAAAATTAAGAAATTCGGACGACATTTAAAAGCAAATAGCCGAAATGCGTACCTTTGAAATTTCCAAAAAGCGCATCATGGATCGTATAAGGCTGGCTATCAATGGTTTTGGGCGGATTGGCAGGATTACATTCCGGGAATTGCTTAAAAGTAAACGAATTGACCTGATTGCGGTCAATGATCTGGCAGATGCAGTAAACCTTGCTCACCTTGTGAAATACGATTCCATCCAGGGTGAATTCCGGGGCCGGGTCCGGGGAGAAAAAGATGGTCTCCTTGTAAATGGAAAAAAAATCCACGCATTTTCACTCCCTCAGCCCGACAACCTGCCGTGGAAGGAGCTGGATATTGATGTCGTGATTGAAGCTACGGGCGAGTTCACTACAAAGCAGCTGGCAGAACTGCATATCCAGGCAGGGGCCCGGAGGGTGATCATTTCGGCACCTTCGATAGGGCCCGAAGACAACGTCAAATTCATCGTAATGGGAATTAATGACGACATTTTGAGCCCTCACGACACGATCATTTCCAACTCCTCCTGTACGACCAACTGCGTGGCCCCCCTGATCAAAATCCTTGACGACAACTGGGGAATTGACGAAGCTTTTATTACTACCATCCATTCTTATACGCGCGACCAGAATCTGATTGACGGACCGCATAAAGATTTCCGTCGTGGAAGGGCAGCGGCCTGTTCCATCATCCCTACGACGACAGGCGCAGCGAAAGCTTCATCCCGGATTTTTCCTCATCTGGAAGAAAACCTGGGTGGAGCCGGCATCAGGGTTCCGGTGGTGAACGGCTCCCTGACCGACCTGACTTGTACCGTTCAACTGCCAGCCAGCGTTCAGGATATCAATGCTGCCTTCAAAAAAGCAGCCCGGGGCCCAATGCGCAAAATCCTCCAATATACATTTGATCCCATCGTGTCGGCGGATGTCATCGGCAATACGCATTCTGCCATTTTCGATGCAAACCTGACCGCTGTCCTGGGGAAAAGAAGAGACCTTGTCAAAGTCGTGGCATGGTATGATAATGAAGCCGGTTATGCTGCCCGGCTCGTCGATCTGGTAGAAAAATGGTTCTCCCTCTGATGCTCAGCTGAAGTATTTAAGCTCCACTTCCTGGCCGTCGAAGACGACATACGAGAAATTCGTGATCCAGTCACCAATCAGGAAAAAATGAGTCGTGTCATTGATGGTTAAATGAACGGGCAGGTGATGATGCCCGAAAATGAAATAATCGATCCCGGGCTCCGATTCCAGGATCCGCTGACTGTGCTGATAGAGCCGTTGCGTTGGAATGTTGACCACCTCTGCCTTTTTCTTTTCACGGGCAATTTGTGCATATTTGCTTCTTTTCGAAAAAAATAGTCCCAGCCTCGTACCGATATCCGGATGCAGCCATCTGTACAGCCACTGATTCAAGGGGCACTCAAACGTTCTCTTCAGAAATTTGTATCCACGGTCACCAGGACCGAGACCATCGCCGTGCGCCAGGTAAAATCGTTTTCCGTTCAATACCCTGATCTCCGGATTACGGTGAAGGGTGATGTGCAGTTCCTTGTTCAGGTAATCAAACGCCCAGATATCATGATTCCCCTTGAACAAATGCACCGGGATGCCGGCATCGGTGATTTCTGCAAGCTTACCCAGAAACCGGGTAAAACCCTTTGGAATGACCGTTTTATACTCATACCAGAAATCAAACAGATCTCCCATCAGGTAGATTTCAACTGCATCTTTCCTGATCTCATCCAGCCAGCGTATTAATTTCCTTTCCCGTTCAAGGCTGCTCCTTGAGTCGGGTATGCCAAAATGAAAGTCAGACACAAAGTAGATCTTCCCTTTTGACTGATCTGTGGTCAGAGAGTTCACTGCAACGTATGTTTATGATTCAAAATTTCTGGTAATTTTTTTCAATGTAAATCCGATCACTTACCATTCCTCCAGTAATTTTTTGATCAGCAGCGTCAAATAGGGTGCTGACTTTCCTGACGCCTGCTGCACTTCTTCGTGACTTACCTTTGTCATTTTATCCGGAACACCAAGGTCCGAAATGATGGTCACCGCACAACAGGGCAAATTAAGCTGCCTGGCTGCAATCGCTTCAGGAATGATCGACATCCCGACTGCATCTGCACCAAGGTAACGTATATAGGCATATTCAGCCCTGGTTTCAAAGGTCGGACCGGTTACTGCAGCCAGGATCCCTGATTTTAAGGGTATATGGTTCTTCAGGGCGATCCGTTGTACCTTGCTGATGATGTTTCGGTCGAACACCTGGCTCATATCGGGGAACCGGTCGCCAAAACGTTGATCGTGCTTCCCGATCAGGGGATTGCTGTTCATAAGGTTGATCTGGTCCTTGACAACCATCAGGTCACCAATCTCCAGTGAAGGATTTATTCCGCCCGAAGCATTGGTCAGGATGAGCAGTTCAATGCCCAGGCGGTGCATCACCCGGATGGGCAGTACCATGTCCTGCATGGAAATCCCTTCATAGGAGTGCACACGGCCTTGCATGACCATAACCTTTTTATTGCCCAGCTCCCCGAAAATCAGCCTGCCCGTGTGACCTGCTACGCTCGTTAATGGGAATCCCTCAATACCACCATAGGATAATGCTGTTGATTGCTGGATTTCATCCGCCATCCTGCTCAATCCTGTACCCAGTATAATCCCTGCTTTCGGTACATAAGGGATCTTTAACCTAATATCGTCAGCAATTTTATTTACTTTCTTCCACATAGTTCAACACACGTGAATCAAAGGTTTGTGAGGAAGCGGAATGAAACTCAATCCGAACTGGCAGATAGTATACCGGGAGATCCATCAGCAGATCTGCAATATTGGCTTCCCGCATCCGTATCGCATCTTTTTCCGTGGTAAGGATGATCTTTTCCCTTCCCATCATGCTGACAAAAACAGAACGGATCTTCTTTACATCCCCTGCTGTGAATTGGTGATGATCCCTGAAGGTCAATCGCTCAAACTCATTGAAATGACTCTTCAGGTATACTTCCAGGGGATATGGATTCGCAATCCCTGATACCATCAGGACACTTCCTTTCTTCTGCAGGCAAAGATCCGTCTTTTCACCCGATAACGCGACGGGATCCCCATATTTAAGATAGGAGTAACAGACTGTTTGATCAGGTTCCGGACAGAGTTCTTCCCGTAAATAGCGTTCGGTTATGGGAGACCAGACGGGATCTGTTTTTGTAACAACAATTATATCAGCACGTTTCGCACCGGATTTGGGCTCTCTCAGGCGACCGGCAGGAATCAGGTAATCTTTTGTGTAAAGGTTAAAATAATCTGTCAGCAAAATGTTCAAACCTGGTTGAATATACCTGTGCTGGTAGGCATCATCCAGCAGGATCACGTCCGGGACCGGATCCAGCTCCATCAACTTTCTCACGCCACGTCGCCGGCTTTCGTCAACAGCTACCATGACCTCAGGGAATTTTCCCTTGAGAAGCACTGGCTCATCACCGATGTCTTTGACACTGCTCCCGGTTGCTGCCAGGCGGAATCCCCTGGTTTTCCGTCCGTACCCCCTGCTTAAGGTTGCTAAATGGTATTTATCCTTCAGCAGGCAAATCAGGTATTCAACATGCGGCGTCTTTCCGGTTCCCCCCATACAGAGATTGCCAACCGATATAACAGGTATGTCAAATGATTCAGAAGGTAGAATTCCAAGATCAAACAACCTGTTTCTTAATCGGGAAATGAATCCGAATACAACCGCGAATGGATAGAGTATGATTCTGAGAAAACCCACCTGATAAATGTACGTATTAATTTATGCAGGATTGCAATTTATGAGAAGTTATTGAAAATTAACGCTAAATTTGAAAAAAAAGGATACGGCAAATGAAATTAGCACAAATTGTCAGCATTCTGGAAGAAACCGTCCCGGCTTTGTGGCAGGAGGATTACGATAACTCCGGACTCATTGTCGGCGATCCTCAAATGGATGTTTCCAAAGCCCTGGTCTGTGTCGACGTCACGCAGTCTGTCTTCGATGAAGCAGTTCGCAGAAACTGTGACCTGATCATCGCTCATCACCCGCTCGTGTTCAAAGGACTCAAAAGGCTTACTCCCGGCAGTCGTACAGAGAGTCTGGTGATCCAGGCCATTAAGAAGGATATTGCCGTTTATGCCCTTCATACCAACCTGGATAATATGGACAAGGGAGTCAGCTGGGCACTTGGTCAAAAGATCGGATTGAAAACGAGTCAGGTTCTTGTTCCAAGGAAAGGATTGCTTCGTAAGCTTGTGACCTTCTGCCCGGTTGACCATGCGGAGCAGGTCCGACAGGCCCTGTTTGATGCGGGAGCAGGTTGCATCGGGAATTACGATTCCTGCAGTTACAATCTGGAAGGTACAGGTTCTTTCAGGGCCGGTGAGGGAAGCCATCCTTTTGTCGGGGAGACAGGGAAAACACATTTTGAAAATGAACTTCGGATTGAAACGGTCTATCCCCTTCATCTGGAGCATGAAATCGTAAGGGCCTTACTGAACGCCCATCCTTATGAAGAGGTTGCCTATGATCTGTATCCTCTTGAAAATGAATATGCCAAAGTGGGATCCGGTGTCATTGGTGATTTGGAAAGTCCCCTGGACGAAGCAGAATTTCTCGATTTACTGAAATCCATTTCAGGATCGGTCGTTCTAAGGCATTCTGCTCTGTTGGGCAGGCACGTAAGTAAGGTGGCCATATGTGGGGGTTCGGGAAGCTTCCTGATCAGGGAGGCCATCGCAAGGAAAGCAGATGTGTTCATAACGGCCGATCTCAAATACCACGATTTCTTTGAGGCGGGCCGGAAAATCTTACTTGCAGATATTGGACATTATGAAAGCGAACAATTTGCAAAAGAACTGATCGCTGCAATTCTTGTAAAAAAAATCCCTACTTTTGCAGTCCTTATGACCGAGAATAATACAAACGCGGTTTACTATCACTAAAGGAATACCTATGGCTAAGAAAGATACCTCTCCACTTCCTTCAGCAGAAGGAGCCGGACCGATCAGTGAGATGAATGAATCACCTCATCAGGAAGAGATGAACATCAGTGTCAGCCAGCCACTCATTGAGGGGGCGGAAATCAGCGTAGAACAAAAACTCATTGCCCTGTATTCACTGCAGCAGATTGATTCCCAAATCGACCGGATCAGGATCATCCGCGGGGAACTCCCACTCGAGGTGCAGGACCTGGAAGATGAAATCATTGGGTTGGAAACCCGCATTGAAAACTATAACGAGGAGGTGGCTTCCCTTGAGAAATCAATAAAAGATAAGCAACTGACGATAAAAGAAAGTCAGAATCTGATCAAACGGTATGAGGAGCAACAGCAAAACGTCCGAAACAACCGCGAGTATGATTCTCTTTCCAAGGAGATTGAATACCAGACACTGGAAATACAGCTTGCCGAAAAGCGTATCAAGGAATTCCGACTTAGCCTAGAGCAAAAACAGACTGAAATAGCTGAAGCCCAGGAAAATTTCAATGAGCGTCAGAGTGATCTCCGGTTAAAACAGAAAGAACTTGAAGATATTGTAACGGAGACAGATAAAGAAGAAAAGACCCTGGTTGAAAAATCCAACGATAACCAGAAATTTATCGAGGAGAGGTTGGTAAGGGCTTATAAGAGAATCCGCAAAAACGCCCGCAATGGACTTGCAGTAGTTCAGATTGAACGTGACGCCTGCGGAGGATGCTTCAGTAAAATCCCGCCCCAGCGGCAACTGGATATCCGCATGCATAAAAAGATCATTGTCTGTGAATACTGCGGCAGGATCCTGGTCGATTCCAGCATTGCTGAGGCACTGAACAAATAGTTCATCCGGTCCCTAGTATTTCATTCCGATGGTAAGAATGTAATTGTTCTGACTGGTCTCTATGTCAGCAGGGGGTGCCTGCGTGGTTTCGGATGCATACAGGTAATAATCTTCTGCTGACCGGATATGGTTGTATCCGAAATCAATGAAGAAACTGTTCGATCTGTAGCCAATTCCTGCGGCAATGATCTGCCGCTTGCCATCATTTAGGTCATCATCATAGGGGCTTGCATAGAATCCATAGCCGCCCCTGAGTGCCAGATGACTGAGCAATCTCAGCTCACCACCCACACGGATGTTGGAAACAGGCCGATAAACAGCACTGATCTGCTGGTTTTCGTCGTAATAATCATAGCTCTTGCCTCTGAGTCTGGCGGCAGAATAGTCCATATACTCGTAATCAACGTTGATCAGGCCACGTTGCCCAAACACCAATGCCAGGCTTCCGATTGCCCTCCAGGAAGTTTCCAGTTTATAATCGTACACACCCAGCGGTGATGAGTAATGGTGATCTTCGCCGTTATTCAGGTAAGAATTCATGGATGAATTGTACTCATCATTCATCGTATTGAACCAGGTTGGTGTGTGATAAGCCACACCAATGCGTATCAGATCGATGGGACGGTAGATCAGTCCGAACTTGAAATTATAACCGTTACCCTGCGTATCGAGCCAGTCATATTTGGTGAATCTGTCAAAGGTGTTGGTGTCGTCCGGGGCTACCGTATTTGTTTCTTCATACGAGGCTTCTTCGTAATACCGCAAATAGGGCAGACCGACGGAAACTCCAAGATAAAGCTTGTCGTCGTAATTTGTGCCGACGGAGAAGTCAATTTCGTTCATGTAGCCCTCCGTGAAAATCGTTTTATGCTGATTGACCGGTGCAATGCTTCCATCCGGGTAAAGAGGCGCCCTGTTCGTATAGTCCAGGGTTCCTGCAATCGGATCGATCAGGTAGGTCTGATAGGCCAGGTCGGTGTCAAAGGGACCCAGCTCATCAGTATCCAGACCATTTGACCAGTCCACATAGGCGTCCAGTAGCGAATTTTCGGGATTCGTGCCTCCGAAGGTTATCCGGTTATGGAAATTGCTGGTGCGGACCATGCTGAATCCAAATTGTACATTGCGCCAGCCGGAACCTTCCTGGTTTTCGTTGATGGGTATGCTGTAAACGAATCCGACGTTGGGGATGTTAAAATTGCTGTTGTCGTCGGATCTGGTTTCGTTCAGGTAGGTTGAGCTCGTCTTCGATGAAAAGACGGAGGCCGACAGGGTAAATTCAGAAGACTTGAAGAAACCGATTCCGGCCGGGTTGGTGTTCAGTGTAGAGATGTCAGCTCCAACGGCATTAAAAGCTCCTGCCATACCTGTAAACCGTGCCGTTCCGCCTGGTGTTGTAAAGGAGTATCGCAGGGCATCCACCTGGTTTTGTGCGAGTGATAAGTAGCAGGCAAGGACAAGAAATCCCTGGATGAGAATTATTTTTTTCATCTTCGGTTCAATATTAAAAGTGTCAATGAATTTATAGTGCTATCTGCGGCCGCTTGATCCGCTTGAAGAACCTCCGGATCTGGATGAACCCGACGATGAACTTCCCCCTGAATGGGATGAAGAGGAACCGCCTGACGAACCTGATCTCGACGGAGCCGAATAGCTGGGAGAACTGGACCGGGACGGAGCCGAATAGCTGGGTGATCCTGACCGTGAAGGTGTTGAATAACTTCTCGTTCTGGATGGAGTAGAATACGTCCGTGTCGATGAAGACCGTGAGGGTGCCGGCGCCTGCTGGACGGACCTTTCCTGTGATGGCGAACCAGTGCGCGGTGTGACGGTAGCAGGCCTGTTATAGGTACTTTGTCTTGTGCCTTGCTGGTTGGATGGCCTTACCGTACCTGATGCAGGGGCTTTATACTCCTGGCTTGATTTGGGCCGGGTATAGACAGGAGAACTGTAGGTCTTGGGTTGTGTGGTGGTTCCCCGTGCCGAACCGGGATTCATATTGGTTCTGGTATCTGCTGGTTTGGCATTCACCGGGTTTTGCTGGCTGCTCCTTTTAGCAGGATCAGTGTTCGTATTTACGGCACTTCTTTGCGTTCCGGAAGGCCTGGTCAGATCGACTGTATTTTTATCCTGAGCCTGACGGGTTGTTGTGGTCGTGGTTTTGGGATCTGTGCTGACTGCATTTCCTGTCCGGTTTGCAGCGTTATTGACATCAACCCCTGTCCTGGGACTCACGGTGCTGGTTTTAACTTCACTGCCTCTTGCCTGGCTGTTGGCCCCTTCGCGTCCCGACAAGGTCGGATTTGCTTCAGTGCCTGTTCTCTTATAGGTGTCACCGGACTGATGATCATTGAGTTCAGCGTCGCTTCTTCTGCCATCACCCGGAAGGTTCGATCCTTCGCGTGAATTTCTCGGACCATAATAAACGGAAGCGTATTCAGGATAATATCCGCCGCCACCGTAATAATAACCACTGCCATCATAGTAACCGTTCCAGTAACCATCGTAATAGCCATTCCAGTAACTGTTGTATCCCCAGTAAGGATATCCGTACCAGGGATCATACCATCCGTATCCGTGATAGGGATAGCCCCAGGAGTAGCTGGGGTAGCCCCAGCCAAATCCCATTGAGCCCCATCCCCAGCCAAATCCGATGGAGAAACTCAATCCGCTGTTCCAGTACCAGGGATCATAATACCAGGGTGATGTATAATAGCTGGAATAATAACTGTCATAATACGGATAACTGAATCTGCGGATCCGGGAGGCGTATGAATAATCATAATAATCACCGTAGTAATTGTTGGTGATGTAGTTTTGCCCGTCCGGACCGGTATATGAATAGCTTTCATCATAGGCAGGCTCGTACAGATCGTACACATCCTCCTCATTGATGAATTCTCCTTCACCGTACACCTCCTCGGTGTAGGATGGATTATCCGTATAGTCAGTAACTACGACAGTTTCTGTTGCTACAGGTACACTTCTTGCAGTGTAGTAAGCATCATCATAAACGGGTGCGGATGAGTAAAAACTTGTGGAGCATGACGTTATAAACAGAGCCAATGCTGCGATGAATAAACTGGTGAGGGTTCTCATTTTTCGATCCTCCTTGAGTTGGTTGATATTTTTTATGGTCTTCAGGGCTTTCATGATTAATTCGTAATTTTACGCTTTAACAATTGAATTCGAAAATCAGCAAAATTTATACCACAAATTAAACAATGGCCAAAGATTTTTCGACGCGGGAAGATAATTATGCACAATGGTACAATGATCTTGTTCTCAAAGCAGGCCTTGCTGAGAACTCTGCCGTACGAGGCTGCATGGTCATCAAACCTTATGGCTACTCCATCTGGGAAAAGATGCAGGCCGCACTGGATGCGATGTTCAAGGAATCGGGGCACGTCAATGCCTATTTCCCATTATTTATTCCCAAGTCATTTTTCAGCAAAGAAGCCAGTCACGTGGAGGGATTTGCCAAGGAATGTGCCGTGGTGACCCATTACCGGCTGAAGAATGCTCCGGACGGCAGTGGCATTATTGTTGACGAGGATGCAAAGCTGGAGGAAGAACTGATCATCCGCCCGACATCCGAGACCATCATCTGGGATACATACCGCAACTGGATTCAATCGTACAGGGACCTGCCCCTCCTGATCAATCAGTGGGCGAATGTCGTGCGTTGGGAGATGCGGACACGTCTGTTTCTGCGTACCGCTGAGTTTTTATGGCAGGAGGGTCACACGGCCCACGCCACCGAACAGGAAGCCATTGCTGAAGCAAGGACGATCCTGGATATTTATGCTGATTTTGCGGAGAAATGGATGGCCTTACCGGTCCTAAAAGGGAGGAAGTCACCCAGTGAACGATTTGCCGGGGCGGTGGATACTTATTGCATCGAAGCCCTGATGCAGGATGGCAAAGCTTTGCAGACCGGAACTTCCCATTTCCTCGGTCAGAATTTTGCCAAGGCATTCGACGTGAAATTCCTGACCAAAGAAAACAAGCAAGAGTATGTCTGGGCCACCTCCTGGGGGGTTTCGACGCGCCTGATGGGAGCCCTGATCATGGCACATTCGGATGACCACGGCCTTGTCATCCCTCCGCGACTTGCACCGGTACAGGTGGTCATTGTGCCCATATACAGGAAAACAGAAGAGCTTGAGGCCATCTCCAGACGGGCAAATGAGATCAGGGAAACGCTTCGTAAAAAGGGCATTTCTGTCAAATATGACGACCGGGATACGTTCAAACCTGGCTGGAAATTTACCGAATATGAATTCAAGGGTGTACCTGTCCGACTGGTCATCGGACCCAGAGACATGGAAAACAATACCGTTGAAGTGGCCAGAAGAGACACGCTGGAAAAAGAAACGTACAGCCTGACCGACATCGAAACCAAAATTGAACATTTGCTGGAGCAAATACAGCTCAATCTCTATCAGAAAGCTTTGTCATTCAGAGTGAACAATACCGTCAGGATCGATACCTGGGGAGAATTCAATGAACGACTCGACTCCGAAGGCGGATTCATACTTGCCCACTGGGACGGGACTCCTGAAACGGAACTGGCCATCAAGGAGCAAACCAAGGCAACGATACGGACAATACCATTCGATGCACCGGCGGAGAACGGTAAGTGCATCTATTCTGGAAAACCTTCCACCCAAAGGGTCATTTTTGCCAGGGCTTACTGACCTTTGTCGATCAGCAGGTCGACACGCATGAATACCTCCCAGTATTTCTCCTTCGACATCTCCGACCAGTGAATGAAGTAGTACCGGTACTGGTAGGTTTGAATCTGGCAGAAAATGGTCAACAATACAATGAGCGTGATGTAGATCTTGCGGGGTGTTTTTTTTGTCAATCGTTCCAGGGTCACACCCAGCATAACCGCAAACAGACCGAAATATTCAATAAAGACCCTTGAGGAGAAACTGCCGCCGTAATACCACATCCACCAGGATGACAAGACATACGTCAGCAGGAAAAGAAATCCAAACAACCACAGGGCACTGAACCGATTCTGTTTCCAGAGGAAAGATAATCCTGCCAGCGAGATGAACAGCAGCGGGGTGTACAGAAATAAGCCCTTTTTATAACTGAACAATATGGCCAGGATGTGCGGATGGTTGAAATAAAATTTTTCCTGCCCGTAGGAATATATCCACGGATGACCAGTCTGTATCCGGTAGATGATCGCCTGAACAGAGAGCACAGTAACGAAGAGGAGAACGGAAAAGCAGAAGCCGGCCCAATGATGCCGGACTTCTTTCACTCCATTTTGGAAAATGTTCCACGAGCCTGCCAGAAAAGGAACCACCAGCAGGATGATGACGTTGACAGGTCTGATCAGGGTGATCATCCCCAGCATAAAGCCAGCTATCAAAAGGTCGGAGGCAGTGTGCCTTAGAAAGTATTGTCGTGAGAAATAAAGGAATGTGGTGGCAAAAGCGAATGAATAAACATGCGACATGGCGAATTCCACCACCGTGTAATAAAACACATTCGTACCGAAAACGATCGCAAAAAGAATGAGTGTTCTGTAATTTTGGCGGATCTGATACGTTTTCAGGAGTTTGCTCAAAAACAACAATCCGAACGTCAGATAACAGATAGCTGCCAGATTGATAACAGAGGTGTAGGGGGATGAATATCCATCCAGAGGTTCACCCGTAATGGCAGACATCAGATGGCCGATACCGAAAAATGGCAGCATGGCCAGGGCTGTCCCTGCATAATACTTGTTGATCACCTTGTCATCAATGGTCATGCGGTAATCATAATAATGGTTCTGACTAAAGTATTTTTCTTTCTCGATCTGATCGAAAAAATGAAAATGCAGATCATGATAGATGAAAATTGCAGGGAGCCAGGCATAGTACCCTTTGCCATCCGACATGATCATCCCTGAACTGTAATCTTTCCCACTGTTGATGTTCAGTGAAACGATGACCAGGATGGCTGCAATGATCAGAAGGGCAAATTTGTTCAGCAAGTAACCTGGTCTGATTTTCATTGGTTCAGGTAAGTTGAAGTCAGTGTTCTTTGTCAGTCATCAAGGTTGACCAGTTTGCCGCTTCCTGTGATTTCCGATTTAGAGAGAACCGGTAACGGGGCATAGTCTTTACCGGTATAATAAATGCTTCCCGTATACAAGATCTGGATTTCCAGCTCCCCAATGCAGTAAACATAACAATCGTTCGATCCGCAGTTGTTCATGAACATGAACGTGGTTTCCAGGTCCTCACAGAAGAAGGGACCATAGCTTCCGGCATAGATATAGCAGACGTTGGATTTGCCTCTGATACGGTAGTCCACCGATCCGTAATGGATGCTCAGTGCACTGACCCGGGTTTGTATATCCAGGTCAATGGTTCCGGTTCCATCCCAAACGGCAATGTTGAGGGAATCAGATACAATGGTATTGGTGCTCAGGATCAGCCCGGAGGAACGGTAGGTGATGCTGCAAAGATGGTTGACGGTCAGGTAAACATCAATTTCTTCATTGAAATCCCTCATCCAGTTACATTTATTTTCATTTTTTACCGTAAGCACATTGTCGTTTACCACTGTGATGATGGATCCGATAAGGTTTTCGCCAGCCTTGACCATTGCGGAAAACTCATCCCCCTGCGTAAGGATGAGGTTTATGTTATCTTCAAGGTTGATATGCTCAAAAGGTTGAATGGTACGGTGTTCAACGGTCTTTTCACCCGTCGACTTGAAACAATCCTCCCCGGGGAACTTTTCGCAACCGATGAGCATCCAGCTCAGCGGTAACAACCAGCCTATTTTCTTCCAGGTAATCAAGGTTTCAATACTTCAGCTTAAACCGGTAACCCATGCCCCATCCAATATAATCCGCTTTACCCCAGTGTGTTTTTAACGTAATATTGGCAAATAGCTTATCAGTAAGATCATATTTAATGCCGATCTTATGATAAAAAGCCCCATCAGACTTATCCAGATCGTTCATGTAAATGTACATTCCAAAATTAAAATCGAATGCCAGTTTCCCCACGGCAAGGCCATAGGAGGCACTGACTCCGGTCTTGATCAGGCTGAACTTCTTGTTGATGTGGATTTGTTTTTTTTCAAGCATCTTATAATCGGAATCATCATAGGAGATATCCCATCCCATTCCGAGTTTGCTTTTGAGGCTTATTTCTTTTCTTGCATTGCCAGACAATGAATAGACAAAAAATTTCTGTCCGAAGATGGCATCCAGGTTTTTAAATCCTATTACTCCGACGAAGTCGAGTTCGAGTGTCCGATGTAAATCAAACTCCAGGGGCTTTGTTGGATCATACAGCCGGCGTTCAATGTACCTGTTCGGTTTGTTGAGCTGATAGGCAACCCCTGCATGGATGGAAGGAATGTTTAATCCATAGTTGGGCAATTTGAAGGATCCGTTGCTAAAATGGGTGAGTGAGATGCCACCGGTTAAATAAAGACGGGGATTGGCCTGGTACCGGACATCGAACATGACATTTCCGGCAAAGTTCAGGTGTGTGCCTATGGCCAGGTGTTTATAGTTCGTCAGCCGGTCGAATGTTTTGGTTAGGTAGCCCAATCCGGCTCCTAACCGAAATCCAAGATTGAGTTTTTTGGTGGAATACAGCTCAAAGTTTATATGGGGGAAAATGGCATGTGCCGATCCCAGGTAGGAAGAACTTCCCAGGTTTGAGTACCAGTAAGCGATCCCTATCCAGGGATATCCGTAGAGTTGTTCCCAGTATTTTTTTCCATAGGTTGCCTTGATCAGGCTAAGCTCAAGGGAGGGGAAATGGCTGTTGTAGATTTCCATCCCTACGTGGTGATTTATGATAAAGCCATAGTAAACATTTCCTGACAGCAAAAGGTTGCTTCTAAAGAGTTTATGTGCGGCATGCTTTGAGCGGTTTCCGGTTTTGCTGTACTGACCGTACACATTCGGGGATAGAACAATGAAGGCCAGTATCAGGATCAGCATGAAGATAATGGACCGCGAACGTAAACCCTTATTTAATAATATGTTCACGATAAGGGAAATTCAAAATCCAAGTACAGGAGTGAATATTCCATTACAAATTTACGAAGATCGTTGACCACCTAAATGATTACTTTTGTAAAAAAATGAACATGGAGAAAACATTGAAGGCG
Source organism: Bacteroidales bacterium (assembly GCA_035342335.1). Classification (NCBI taxonomy): domain Bacteria; kingdom Pseudomonadati; phylum Bacteroidota; class Bacteroidia; order Bacteroidales; species Bacteroidales bacterium. The sequence goes on along the minus strand of DAOQWY010000002.1, from coordinate 88,580 downwards.
TTTGGACGGTTACTGGAGATCATGAATGACCTCCGGAAGGGTTGTCCGTGGGACAGGGAGCAGACCTTTGAAAGTTTACGACACCTTACCATCGAAGAAACGTACGAGCTCTCGGATGCCATTTTGGATAAAAACATGGATGAGATCCGGGATGAACTTGGAGATTTGATGCTACACATCGTATTTTATTCCAGGCTAGGATCCGAAAGCGGTTCTTTCACAATGAAAGATGTTCTGGAGCATATCGCGCAAAAATTGATCATCCGGCACCCGCACATTTACGGTGATGTCCAGGTCAGGGATGCCGGTGACGTTAAGAATAACTGGGAGAAGATCAAACTGAACGAAGGCAGGAAGTCAGTGCTTGAGGGAGTTCCGGGATCCCTTCCTGCCCTGGTGAAGGCATACCGTATCCAGGAGAAGGCAAAAGGGGTGGGGTTCGATTGGGATCAGATCGATCAGGTATGGGAAAAAGTTCTCGAGGAAAAAGAGGAACTGAAAGCAGAAATGGAGCGTGGCTCCAGCAAAGATTTTCTTGAGGACGAATTTGGAGATCTTTTGTTCGCCCTGGTAAATTATGCCCGTTTTCTCCGCATCAACCCGGAGGATGCCCTGGAGAAAAGCAATAAAAAGTTCATCAGACGGTTTCAGTACCTTGAGGAGGAAATTCGGAAGGAGGGGAGGAATCTTGCCGAGATGACACTGGCAGAAATGGATGTATTCTGGGAAAAGGCGAAGCAAATGGTGAACGGTGAATAGCGAACGACCAACGGCCAATGGCAAACGGGATCAGTGTTTGCTTAAATAATCAGCGACTCCTTCTGCAGATTCCTGAAGGGTATCCTGCCCTTTGTGCCAGTTGGCGGGGCAGACTTCACCGTGTTCTTCATAGCACTGCAAAGCATCCACCATCCGAAGGGCTTCGCCGATGCTCCTGCCAAGGGGCAGGTCATTGACCAGCTGATGCCGGATAACCCCCTGCTTGTCGATCAGAAACAGACCCCGATAAGCAACAGGATCCCCTTCGAAATCGATTTCATCATCTTCTGTGTTGTATTCATATTCACCAGCCAGAACATCGAAGTTCTGGGAGATGGTTTTTGCCAGATCAGAAACCAGCGGAAAGGTGACTCCCTTGATTCCCCCGTGGCTTGGTTCGGTGTTGAGCCAGGCCCAGTGCGCATATTTTGAATCCACTGAGCAGCCGACAACGGCCACATTCCTTGCCTCAAATTCTTCCAGTTTTTCCTGGAAAGCCAAAAGTTCTGTCGGACAAACAAAGGTAAAATCCAGGGGGTAAAAGAAAAAGACAACATACTTTTTCCCGATAAACTGGTCAAGGGAAAATTTTTCGACAAATTCACCACCGTTGATCACGGCATCTGCTTCAAATAAAGGGGCCTTTTTGCCCACCAGGACTGCCATAGTTGTAAAATTATTGGTTGGACAACTAAACTTCGATTCTTGTGTAAAAATAGTGAATTTTCATCTTTGCGCACACAGAAGGTATCAAATCATAGTATCTGATTAATATCGAGGGTGATGCGTTTGTTTTGATGGAAGTCAAATAAGGTCAGCAGGCGGATCTGATAATAATTGCTCCAGTAGGAATGGAGAGCTGCGATATAGGCTTTCCGGTTTGTATCCGTATCGGTCTGGGCGATATTCAGTTCAGTGATTTCGATGGTGCCAATGAGGTAACGCTGTTTGGTCACTTCGTACCTTTTCCGTGCGACTGTATCGCTTTTTGCTGCAATTGCCAGCTGGCGGTTCTGCATATTGAACTGCATCACTTTCAGGAAAATTTCCTGTTCGAAGTCAATTTGTTCCTGCTCGATGGAAGTTTTGATCAGCTCCTGGTTGGATTCCGCAAGCCTGATCTTTCCTTTGGCGAGGCCCCAGTCGAGTATGGGGATCTGTAATCCCAGATAAATCTGCTGCTCGTCCAGAGGATCATGGTAAGCATCATACAGATCGATTCCGGTCTGTGTCAGACCGAAGACAAGATTCAGATCGGCACTGAGTCTGTTTTCCATCCTGGCCTGGTTGACACTGGATTCGGCTTCCAGCAGCCGCCGGTTGAAGGCAAGTGCGTCCGACCGGTTGGAGCGTGCTTCCCGGATGGCATATTCATAGTCGATCTTGAAATCGGATACATTCGAAGGCGGGACCAGTTCGATGGCAACATCGTCTTTGATGCGCAGAAATGATTTCAGCTCAAATAGCTGCATTTCCAGATCCAGACGTGCCTGCTCGACGCTGGAACTGGAATTCAGCAGGTTCAGTTCCATTTGAAGGAGTTCATTTTCAGCAATGGTACCCATGTTAAATCTACCGCGGGCAATCTGGAACAGGGTATCGTAGTTGGCCTGGTTGATCAGCTGAATATCCAGATTAATTTGTGCAAGCAGCAATTGAAAGAAAAGGTTGGTCGCTTTAACAGAAATTCCTTCCAGATCTTCAATATAGGTTCGTTTTGCTTCGTCGTACTTGATTGGTTCGATCTTTCTGTCCCACCGGAACTGGTTGAACTCAAAAATGGGCTGACGCAGTCCTATGTTCAGGGGAGAGGTCAGATAGGAAGTTTCAATGGAGTCGCTTATGTTATCGATTCGCTGAAGGCTTGAACTCATATAGATCTGCCCGCCTGTGAACGGGATATTCTGTGAGATGGACATATTCAGCGATGTTCTTGCTATTTGACGTTCCAGGAACACCTCACTTCCATCGGACTGGGTGATCACATCAATTGACCGGCTGAAATCGGGCAGAACTCCATTGAGACGAAGAGAAGGTTTATATCCTGCCTGATACGTTTTGAACTCCCAGTAGCTACCTCTGAACCTGTGTTTTGCGATGAGAGCATCGGGTGATTGCACCTGTGCGATCCGAATGACCTCCCCCAGGGTGAGGTTTATTTTTTTTTCCTGAGGCCAGGCCATCAAACCCCATAAACCAAAGAGAACAAGGAATCCTGTCCTCTTTATGTGCATTCTTTTGATCATGCCAGGATTATATTACGTTCACTATTCATATCGTAAGGATTCCACCGGATTTTGCCGGGCAGCTTTTCTGGCTGGCATATAGCCAAAGAGAATTCCGACGGCTGCCGAGACCCCGAAAGAGATAAAAATGGAAGCAGGTGAGATGATCGTCAGAATGTCGGTCAGTTCCATGATGATTTTGGAAAGTACAATTCCCAGGATGATACCGATCAGGCCACCGGTGACGCTGATCATGATGGCTTCAGCCAGGAACTGGATGATGATGTCTCTTCGTGTTGCACCGGTTGCCATCCGGATGCCGATTTCCTTGGTGCGTTCCATCACCGAGGCCAGCATGATGTTCATGATGCCGATTCCTCCGACGATCAGCGAGATGCTGGCAATGGCTCCCAAAACGATGTTAAAGATATCTTTGGTGCGTTGCTGTTGTTTTAACAGTAATTCGGGCACACGTATCTCAAAATCACTGACACTGGCGTGGCGGCGAAAGAGCATCTTTTCCAGTATTTTGGTTGTCGGTATCAGTTGATCGCTTTCTTTTACCTGCACCACGATTTTATCGAGTTGGTTATCTTCTCCGCCGGTGGTTCCGCCACTTGAAACTGACACCACTGCGTCGCCCATGAAGTACGTCCCTGACCTCAGGGAACTGGAAGATACCACAGAGCGGTCCCGGTATCTCAGCAGAACGGTTTGAATGGGAGCATAGATGGAATTGTTATAATCCGTGATGCCCAGGTTTTCCGAAGAACCCTCACTGACGATCCTGTTTTCGAGGATGCCAATCACTTTTAGCCATATATTACCGCATTTGATGTATTTATTGACCGGATCTTCCTTGGCGAAGAATCTGGCTTTTATGGAAGGCCCTATGATGCAAACCGGAGCAGCCCCGGTCAGGTGGTTTTCATTAAAAAGGGTCCCTTTGCTGAGGTTGAGGTTATAGATCTCAAAAAAGTCGGGTGTGACACCGGTCAGCCTGGCCTGTTTTTGTTTTCCATCTTTCAGTATGTATGTTTCATAGACAACTTCCGGGCTGATACGGCTTACAGTTGGGACGATGGTTTGAATGCTCAGAGCATCCTTGAGAGTGAGGCCGGGTGAAAATTTCTGTTTGACCTTGTCACCCTGATCTTCTTCGCCTGCACTGGTACTTTCCAGTGCAGATGCGGGTGTAATGACGATGTTGTTGACACCGACAAGTTTGATCTGTTCCAGGATCTCCTGTTTGGCGCCGGAGCCGATGGCCAGCATTGAAATGACCGCCGCCACGCCAAAGATGATCCCCAGTGCCGTGAGTATCGACCGGAACCGGTTGGCAACCATCGCCTCAAAAGCGATGTTGAGGATATGGATATATCGTTCAGTACGCATATAGTACTAACGTTGCCCCCGGGGTCTGGTGGGCGGGGCGCCGCCTCCCGGCCGGGGCTGTAATCCGGGCGAGGGATTGCTGCCCTGTGGAATGTTGAATCCGGGAGGCAGGGAGTCACTCACCGGTCCTTTCCGCACCCGGCTGAGTTTTTTCGTTTCATCCTCTTTCAGGAGCCGGCTCACGATGGAAGTATCCAGCATCGCCCATTTATAACTGTCCGGATTTTCAGGTGCCAGCAGCAATACTTCCGCATTGCTGTCAAGACCAGCCCGGATAATGATCTCGTTCTCATTGCTCTCACCCGTTATCACCTGCTGGCGGTAGTTCTTTGTGGTGAAAACGTAGCTGATGCTGTCGTTGGATTGAAGTGCTTCAAGGGGTATGAAAAGCACACTGTCGATGACGGCTGTGATGATGGTATTTTTTGTCGTCATGGCAGGCCGCAGGATCGAATCCGATTCATTGACCTCGATGATCACCTCGAAGACCTTTGCATTTGAATTACTGAGCTGCTCACCGATATTGGCCACTTCGGTGACCACTCCCGTATATTTTTTCTCCGGAAAAGCATCGATGCCGATGATCACGCTTTGGCCGGTTTTCACCCTGCTTATATCTATTTCATTTACATATGTTTTGGATATCATGCGGCTAAGATCGGGAAGGGTGGCCACGATGTTATCCCAGGTACTAAGTGTAGAGCCGACTCCCTGCTTGGAGCCGTCGAAGTTGCGTCGGTAGATCACCATTCCCGATTGGGGGGCTTTAATGACAAATTCGTCCCGGATAGCTGTAAGCTGTTCAAGATTACGTCTTTCCTGCGAAAGTGAAACTTCAACCTCCTGCATGGTCGCCCTGGACTTTTCGAGTTGAAGCTGGTATCCTTTGATCGCTTCCTGGTAATCCCTTTCGGCTTTTTCCACATCGATTTCATACTGCCGGATGGTTGCCGGGGGCTCGTATTTTGACTGTTCCAGCTTTAAGCGTTTGGCCTCCAGGTCATATTTCAGGTTGATCAGCGCGTTGCGTGAACTTCTCAGATCCATTGAGGTATCAAGGCGTGTCTGGATGTATTGCGACTGAAGTTTTTCCACTTCACTCTCCAGGTCTTTGATATTGTTGCTGATTTCCGTCCTGTTCAGGGTTGCCACATATTGTCCGCTGTCAACAAGGCTGCCGTCGGGTATGATGTCTTCAATTTCAACATTCCAGATGCGCAGGGATCTCAATCCGGAGGGTCCGTATATCTTTTCCGAACTTTTGGCCTCGAGTTCACCGGTAGTTGTCACGTTGATTTCAAAGGTACCTGTTTTTACAGGGGCGGTAATTTTCATCGTGGAGGAGTCGCTGGAACGGGTGAACATCAATAGGGCAAAAATGACCAGTACGATTACAGCGAATCCAATATAGAGGTAGCGTTTCATGGCAGAAAGTAAAAAACGGTTACTTGAGGAATTCAGCGATAATGTCGCTCACCTTGATGCTTTCAGCTTCAGCTTTGTAGTTAGGGACAATACGATGGCGAAGGATTGCAGCGGCAACCGCCTGAATGTCTTCAATGTCAGGGGAGTATTTTCCATGGATCGCAGCGTGACATTTTGCCCCGATGATGAGGTATTGTGAGGCTCTTGGTCCCGCCCCCCAGGTGAGGTAGCTGTCGGCCCAGGGGTGGGCATCCCTGGTATTCGGCCGGGTCCTTGACGCCAGGTTGACAGCATAATGGTACACATTATCCGGAACAGGGATTTTACGGATCAGGTTCTGAAAGAAAAGGATTTCTTCCCGTTCAAGGATGACTTCAGGAATCGATGTCTGTTCGGTAGTCGTATTTTTTACAATGGTAATTTCTTCATCGAATGAAGGATAATCCAGCCAGATATTGAACATAAACCGGTCAAGCTGAGCCTCTGGCAAGGGATAGGTGCCTTCCTGCTCGATCGGGTTCTGGGTGGCCAGCACAAAGAAAGGTTCCTGCAGTGCATACGAGGTTCCTGCAACGGTGACCGCTTTCTCCTGCATGGCCTCCAGCAGGGCTGACTGCGTTTTCGGCGGCGTACGGTTGATTTCATCAGCAAGGATGATATTTGCAAAGACAGGCCCCTTTACGAACCGGAATTTTCGATTTTCATCAAGTATCTCAGTCCCGATAATATCGGAAGGCATCAGGTCGGGTGTAAATTGTATCCTGCTGTAAGAAAGGCCGAGAACTTTTGCTATCGTATTGACCATCAGTGTTTTTGCTAAACCAGGAACGCCAACAAGCAGGCCATGTCCTTTACTGAAAATGGAGATGATCAGGTTATCGATCACCTGTTCCTGCCCAATGATCACTTTGCCAATCTCTTTTCGCAGCTGCTGGTATTTCTCCACAAAAGCATCGAGGGCTTCAACATCATTTTTAAAGTGCATGGATTCTGTTTTTATCATTAAGTTAAGGAATTAAGGTGCAAGGGATCACTTGATCCAATTGTTCAGGAAAACACAATCCCTGTATTTTTCATTGACCTTGATATAGGTGTCCTGGATTTTTTCATCGATCCAGTCACTGATCAGACCGTCCTGCTTGTCGGCGAGCGCCCAGGTCTGCAGTTTATTGTAATCCTCAGTGAGGTTAGCGCGATGAGGTTCGGTCCGAACCTTCAGGTAGAGGATCCGGTATGCTTCTTTATTTTCATTGGTAAGGAATCTGGCTGGTTGTGAGATCTCACCCACCTCCAGTTGGTCGACAATAAAAAACAGGCTTGGATCGAGCTGGTCAGCCTCAAAACGGGAGCTATTCGTCTCCGGATTAAGGATGAGTCCTCCGCTGATGCGGTTTGGATCATCGGAGAATTTGACAACGGCTTCATCGAAGCTAAGGGAATCACTGAGGATGAGTCCGGCAATGCTGTCAAGTCTGGAGCGGGCCATTTCCATGGATTCCGGTGATACCTTCGGCTGGATCAGGATATGGCGCGCGTTGATATATTCTCCTTTTCGTTCAATCAGCTGGATGATATGATAGCCGGCTTCTGTTTTGATGACCTCCGAAACGTCTCCGGGATTATTGAGATTAAAGGCGGCAGCCTCGAATTCCGGATACATTGTACCTCTGTTGAACATCCCCAATTCACCGCCTTTGCTGGCGGAGCCAGGATCTTCAGAGTAGAGAATGGCCAGTGTCAAAAAATTTTCACCTTTCATGATCCTGTCTCTCAGTGCCTTGATCTTATCATAGCTTCTGGAGAGTTCCTCGACAGTGATGGGGGGATTTTTCACAATCTGGCCGATTTCATATTCCACACCGATCAGTGGAATGCTGTCTTCAGGGATTGAACGCAAGAATTCCTTCACATCAGACGGGGTGACCTGGAGGTTTTCAGTTATTTTGCTCTGGACTTCTGAGATTTTCATCTCGTTTCTGACCAGTTCCCTCATTTCTTCCTTGATTTCCAGCACTGATTTCTGATAAAATTCTTCCAGTTTCTCCTGCGAACCAAATTGATTGATGAAGTACCTCAAGCGCTGGTCCATTGCTGATTCCACTCTGCTGTCGGAAATTTCCACACTGTCAAGTTCCGCCTGGTTCAGAAGAAGTTTCTGATAGAGAAGGCTTTCAAGGATTTGGCATCGGGCCTGTGAACCGCCCAGAATACTTCCCTGTGCTTTCAGCTGGAGGTACTGGGTTTCAATGTCGGAATGCAGGATCACGTTTGACCCGACCACACCCACGACTTCATCGATAAGTTTTTCCTGGGCAGGCAGCAGAAAAGGTGTCATTAACAGGATCAGCAGGATGATCCTGCCAGGTAACTTGAACATGGAGCGTGGTGTGTTGTGATTGTATAACTGATTCATCCGGTAAATATTGTTCTTATAAAGGGTATTCGAATCACCAGCGGATGGATTAAAAGATCTCAAAACCGTTGGTATTCATAGCCTCCTGAAGCATTTTCCTTCGCGTTTTTTCAATGAGCTCCGCCTTCCTTTTGTTAATAATGATGTTTCGAATATTTTCCTTTTCAAAGCTCAGGGGCGAAACACCTTCCTGTATTTTGAAATCAAGAAACCGGATGAAATAATAACTGGAACCATTGCTAAATTCAACATACTTATTGTTCTGAAGATAGGTCGTCTGGTTGTAGGTCTCAAGGGGAATGCTCTTAACAAGTTCAGAAAACGGGATCCATTCGTCCTGTATGTAATAATCACAGTCGTTTTTATCACAGAAAGAAGCCAGATCGTTCAGGTCGGCAGGATCATTCGAAAGCAGCAATCGTTTAATTGGGTTGTTTTTTCGCGGTACTTCCTGCAGGATCACAAAGTGAACCCTTACGATATTTTCCTTCAATTCGAAGTTTTGTTTATTATCCTGGTAATATCGGGATATTTCCTCGTCACTCACCACAGTATCCATATATTGTTTTATGAGGAAGGATTCATAGGTGTAAATAAGCAATGAATTGCGATAGTTTTGCAGCTGGCCCTTGAAGTTTTTCTGATCTGAGCTGAGGGATTCCTCTGCTGCCTGGATCAGCAACTGCTCTTCGATCCACTTGTTGATGAAATTTTTAACGATCATGGCACTATCCCCGGGGCTGGTCTCATTTGGGACAATACCCTCTAAATCAGAACGATACAGGTACGTATTGTAAACCCTGGCTATCATTTCATCTTCGCTTGTCCGGAAAAATCCCGAACCGCAACCCTGGAGAAGCAGGATCAGCAGTAATGAAAGATAGTTCAGGAAGGATTCATTATTTAATGGATTCCAGTACCGCATGGTTGATTACAACGGGATATTTAGCACGTAATTCTTTAATCCATTCCTGTTCAAGGTAGCTCTGATAGTCGGCCGTAATGATCCCGCGGGCTTCACTGAGAAGTTTATACCCGGGCGGGAGGACCTCGTGAATGACAACAAAACTGGTCGTGTCGTTGGTGACGATATTCTCCGATACACCTTTCTTCCATTCAATCCTGTCAGCAACTTCATTGTCCCCACGTTCGTATTTATCGCTGAAAATGGTCAGGATCATCAGTGAATCCTGATTGATCTGGCTCAGGATATCATTTTTGGGTGTATTCTTTTTAGCAAGTTTTCTGACCGTTTTGACCTGGTCGGGTGAGGTCAGTGTATAGATGGTGGCATCAATACGCTGATCCCAGCGATAGTTCTCTTTGTTCAACTCATAGAATTTTTGCAGCCCAAGGGAGTCCTGGATTGCTTTCGACCATATTTTTTTATCGGTAAGTTCGAACAGCAGGATGCCATCACGGTATTCTTTCATCAGCATTTTGAATTCAGGATATTTTTCTTCCAGGCGGCTATCCTCATAGTGGATGATCATATCGTCTGAATATTGGCGAAAGATTTTATTAACTGAATGAATGACAGATTGTTCGGCCGACAGACCTTTTTGATTTTTTGCGAGAAAGTAAGCAAAGTCTTCCTGTGTGTATTCATTTCCGTCGAGGACAAACAAAGGCTTGTTCATTCCTTTTGCAGGAGAAGGATCCCAGGAGCCCCGGAGCAGTGAGTCAGTGACAACGGAATAGAATTCCGTCAGGTTCTCAGGATATTCGCGGTAGCCATACAGGTTTTTCATTTTAGCGACAAATTGTTTCTTGCTTTTACTGGCCCGGTCGTTCCTGGCTATTTTCTGTTTGATCTCAGAATTTCTTTCCTCGAACGTACCGATGGGTTTTTTATCCAGCAGTTTCACGATGTGCCAGCCATAGGAAGTGAGGAAGGGGGCAGTGAAATCGTCCATTTTTTCAAGGCGGGATACTTCAGTAATAAATTCAGGGATCATCCGGTTCACCCCGAACCAGGGTAGTATGCCTCCTTTGTCAAAGGTGCCTTTATCGTCGGAGTAAGTTTTGGCGACCTCTGCAAAGTCTTTACCCGCTATAAGCTCACGATGGGCTTCGAAGGCTTTGTTTTTCAGCCGCAGTGAATCATCGGCAGTCGGGTTGGCCGGAAAGGTGATCAGGATGTGGGCGACCAGTACCTTGCCCATGGCTTTCTGCTTGTCGGTAACTTTGATCAGGTGATATCCGAAATCGGTTCTGACCGGTTCCGATATCTCTCCGGGGGCGATAGCATATGCTCCGCTTTCAAAAGGGTAGACCATATCAAATACCGTAAAAAAGCCAAGGTCGCCATGATTTCCTTTCATTGGAGGCCGGTTGGGTGCAGCAGGCCGGTCTTTGGAAGAAGGATCATCGGAGTTTTTTACTGCCATTTCACCGAAATCCTTGCCACTTAAAAGCTCTTTTCGGATATTCATGATCTTCTGGTAAGCAGCAAGTGTATCCGTGGGCAGGGCATCCTGGCTGATCCTGACCAGGATGTGGCTGGCACGGATATCATATTGCATCCGGTCATAAGCTTCCCGGATCAGTTTCTCCGTGGCGGATTCATCGGTCAGGTAGGGTTGGGCAAGCTGGGTCCGGTAACCGTTCAGTTCCTGAAGGAAGGAGCGGACGGTGTCCATACCCAGTTCCTCGGCCTCCCTGACTTTTAGTTTGAAGTTGATATACAGTCCGAGATAGTCATCCAGTGATTTTTTATCGATCACTTCATTGTTCACATTGTTTTTCAGGTAAATATTGAGGAATTCAGTTTTTGTGACCTGTTCTTCCGCAATTGTTACCAGAACATCATCGTTCAGCGGCTGTGCACAGATCTGGGAGCCGGTAGCGGCTGCAAGCAGCACAAACAGCGTGATTTTCCTGACACTTTCCATGAGCTGTCTTTTCATTGTAATGATCGTTAGTATTCAGTGACGATTATCTGCTATAGTTAGGAGCTTCCCGGGTTATTGTAATGTCGTGGGGATGACTCTCGGCGATGCCTGAAGCTGTGATCTTAATAAACCTGGCCTGTTGTAATTCCTTTATATTTTTGGAACCGGTATAGCCCATGCCGGCCCGGAGGCCTCCGACCATCTGGTAGATCACTTCTGACAGGGTCCCTTTAAAGGGAACGCGGCCGACAATACCTTCAGGAACCAGTTTCTGGATATCGTCCTCCATATCCTGGAAGTAACGGTCCCTGGAACCTTTCTGCATGGCTTCGATTGATCCCATGCCGCGGTAGGTTTTATACTTTCTGCCCTCAAAGATGATGGTCTCCCCGGGTGATTCATCCACTCCTGCAAACATGGAACCCGCCATGATGGAATGGGCTCCTGCAGCGATAGCTTTAACGATATCGCCCGTATACCGGATCCCTCCGTCGGCGATCACGGGAATGCCGCTTCCTTTGAGTGCCCTGGCAACGTCACAGATAGCCGTGAGCTGCGGTATCCCGATACCGGCAATGATACGGGTTGTGCAGATGGAACCCGGACCTATGCCGACTTTCACGGCGCCAACACCAAGTTTTTGCAGATCCCTGGCTGCTTCTGCAGTGCCTATGTTTCCAACGATCAGCTCCAGGTCGGGGAAGAGGTTTTTGGTCTTCCTGGTCATTTCCATGACCCCTTTTGAGTGCGCATGGGCCGTATCGATGACGATGGCGTCGACGTGCTGTTCATAGAGAGCGCGGACCCGTTCGAGGGTATCCGTTGCGATGCCGACAGCCGCAGCCACCTGCAACCGTCCCTTGCTGTCCTTGCACGCATTGGGACGTGCCTTGATCTTTAAAATGTCCTTGTATGTGATCAATCCGATCAGCTTTCGGTCTTTATTGATCACCGGCAGCTTTTCGATCCGGTATTGCTGGAGGATTTCAGCTGCCTGCTCAAAGGTGACCACTTCAGAGGTGGTGATCAGCTTATCCTGCTGGGTCATGATCTCGCTGACCGGTCTTGACATATTGCGTTCAAAACGAAGATCGCGGTTGGTTATGATCCCTACCAGTTGTTTGCTTTTATTGACTACCGGAATGCCACCGATCTGGTGTTCTTTCATGATGGAAATGGCATCAGCCACCAGGGCGTCATCATTCAGGGTAATGGGATCGATGATCATGCCGCTTTCAGCCCGCTTCACCTTTTTCACTTCCAGCGCCTGTTCCTCGATGGTCATATTCTTATGAAGGACACCAATGCCTCCCTCCTGGGCCATGGCAATGGCCAGTTTGGATCCGGTGACCGTATCCATGGCAGCTGAAACGATCGGGATATTGATTTTTATTTTTCGGGTGAACTGTGTAGTAACGTCCACCTCACGGGGCATGAGTTCAGAGTATTGTGGTACCAGAAGTACATCGTCGTAGGTGAGGCCTTCCCCGGTGAATTTATCAGGATACATTGCCATACGAAACTTTTTAAAATTCTGGCAAATTTAAAAAAAACAGGGGATTATTTGCTGTACTTCAGTAAATATATCATTGCAGGAAGAGTTCAATCTATCATCGGAGCAGCGTGACCGTTCCTCTCTTTTGAAAGATCCCGCCTTCAGGGGAAACGTACTGGATGAAATAGACATAAACGCCATCGGGGGCAGGTATGCCGCTGACCTTGCCATCCCAGCCTTCATCACTGATTAAGATTGATTCATAGACTTTTTGGCCCCAGCGGTTATAGATCAGGAAAAGGAAGGAAGCCTGCTCGTCAGGGAAACTGTTCTTAGGGGTAAAGAAATCATTTTCACCATCGTTATTGGGAGTGAAAGCATTGGGCATACGGATTTCCGTGACCTGGGCCAGGCCAATTTCATTGGAAAAGCCCGACAGTGTGTCGGGAAGCTCAACATCTTTCGGGATAATGCGTGCTTCCACCAGGTAGGAGAACCGGCCGCTGCCTGCTGTCAGACTGTAAACCGCGTCGTCATAAAGAGTATCCGATCCAATAGTGATGATGGTATCGATCACACCCTCCAATTTCCTGATCAACCGATAAGTGGTTACCTCGCTCAATGTGCCTTGGTAGCGGTTCCAGAAAAGATGGTTCACCTGGCCATCGGTTGTGCCCTGCAAGTAGATCGTCCGGACCTCGATGGTATCCATTAAATCGTCTTCATTTGAGTCAAACCATGCCTCGTTGCCGCAACCATCCAGTATGACCGTTTTATAGAAGTAGGCATGTTGACCGACCTGTGCAGTCGTGTCGGTCAGGTGGATCGGATTCATTGAAATCGTGTCCACCAAAACCTTCCTGATCGTATCATAGGGATCATTGATGCCGGTTCTTCTCAGCAGGACAAACGTCGTTGAATCCGGAAGGGTGTCCACATATGCCGAAACGTCGATCTGGTCGTTGGTAAGCGTGTCCACCGTGGCCAGCTGCAGGTTCAGTGTATCGGGCTGCTCGGGACGGTTGGCCGTAAAACACTGGATACAGGAAGTGGAGGATTTTCCGCTGGAATTTTCTGCCCTGACAAAAAAGCAATAGGTGGTATCCGGTTTGAAACCCGTCTCGTAAACTGTTTGAGTTTCCTGGGTTTCCATTACTGGTTGCGATGCATAGGTGGTAGTATCTATCTGATAAACTTTGTAATTCGTTGCCGGAGGAACCAGGGAAGATACAGCCGAATTCCATTCAAGGTCAATGCTGATATCGCAATAATTCCATGATATGGTATCCAGGTAAATTGTGTTCAATGGATTATAATTATCAAGGAGACTCTCATTGCCGCAGCTGTCTATGGCTGTAATCCGGTAACCTATGGATTTGTTCCGGGCATAGGGGGCAGTATCCACGAAGTGTATCGTATCTTTTAAAATCGTATCGCATGCATGGTATGGACCATAATCCCCGGGAACCGTGTCACGATAAATGATGTAAGCCATGATGTCCGGCATATCCGCAGGTTGCCAGGAAACGACAACAATACCATTGTAACTGACAGATACTGAATCCATTTGAACAATGGGAGGGGGTATTCCATCATAAAGGTCAGCGCTATCTGCTGACGACCAGGAACTGCAGCTTGCACCGGGATCCGCATATTCAATCTTATAACGTATAGGAGTCAGTGTCTTTGAACAATAAGGGTATGTAATCGCATCGTGGTAATTGGTATCCAGGGTAGTACCAATCGCCTGCCATATATTTTCACCTGATGCCTGCCGATAGATAGTGTACTGTCCGGCAGCATCATTTTTCACCGGATTCCAGGAGATCACCGCAACTGAGTTGTTATTATTTAGAGGATCAACCGAAAGAAACATAATTCTGAGCGTATCTGAATACGGGGATGTACCCTGGCTGTCCTGTGTTTGCAGGCGAAAATAAATAGTGGATGTTATGGCAGATGTTTCCTGGTAAGAGAAAGAGGTTGAATCGTGATGCGGAGCAAAAAGCGTTGGATTAATGAAATTTTCATCCAGAGATCTTTCCAGGCGATAGCTTTCAAAGGCAGTGTTGTCGATCGTCCAGGTGATCCTGATGGACTCGCCCATGACCGAAACACATTGCAAGGTTGGCACAGGTTGGGAAATCACCTGTGAGAAGCTGAGAACCAGCAAAAGAATGGGCACTATCGATCGGAACGGTTTGTTCATGAAAAAGCCCTCTTACCTTGATTCATGCAAAGATACATGGAATCTTAACGATATTATTGACTGATTATTGAATGGTTGGGATTCAAGGAGGATATTTCATGCCTACTCACAGGGAGATGGCGATTAATTCTTAATTTTGTGTCTTGATAAAGAATAAATGCAACCGATGATTTAAACCAGGTATCATGGAACGAGACACAGCAGTATTTACCATCATTGAGAATGAAAAGCACCGGCAATTGAGTGGCATCGAACTGATCGCATCGGAGAATTTTGTCAGCGACCAGGTGCTGGAAGCCATGGGATCGGTGATGACGAACAAATATGCGGAAGGTTATCCCCGTGCCAGGTATTACGGGGGATGCCAGCACGTGGATGAAACGGAACAGCTTGCCATTGACCGGCTAAAGGAGCTGTTTGGGGCCGAGTGGGTCAATGTGCAGCCCCATTCCGGCGCTCAGGCCAACATGGCCGTTTTTCTGGCCTGCCTTATCCCAGGCGATACATTTATGGGGCTCGACTTGTCGCACGGCGGACACCTGTCGCACGGTTCCCCGGTTAATTCATCCGGGATCCTTTACAGGCCGGTGGCGTATGAAGTAAGCCGCGAGACGGGTACGGTGGACTACGATCAGATGGAAACAACCGCTCTGCGCGAGAGGCCGAAGCTGATCATGGCCGGAGCTTCGGCCTATTCACGCGACTGGGACTACAAGCGGATGCGGGAGATTGCTGACCAGGTCGGAGCCATCCTGGTGGCCGACATTGCCCACCCGGCCGGACTGATTGCCAGGAAGCTGTTGAACGATCCCCTGCAATACTGCCATATTGTTACCTCAACCACCCACAAGACCCTGCGTGGTCCCCGCGGCGGAATCATCATGATCGGGAAAGATTTCGACAATCCGTGGGGTAAGACGACCAAAAAAGGTGAGATCCGGAAAATGTCATCACTGCTTGATTCCGCTGTTTTTCCGGGTGTGCAGGGAGGACCGCTCGAGCATGTCATTGCATCGAAGGCAGTTGCCTTCGGTGAAGCTCTGACACCTGCCTTTGGCGAATATGCCCAAAAGGTGAGAAAAAATGCACAGATCATGGCAAAGGCCTTTACGGATAAGGGATACCATGTCATCTCAGGAGGGACGGATAACCATTTGATGCTGATCGACCTCCGGACAAAGTTTCCCCAGGTCACGGGCCGGATGGTTGAAAACACCCTGGTCAAGGCCGATATTACGGTGAATAAGAACATGGTGCCATTTGATGACCGATCGCCCTTCCAGACTTCGGGACTGCGGATCGGAACCCCGGCCGTTACCACCAGGGGCCTTAAAGAGGAACATATGCCCGTGATCGTGGACTATATCGACGATGTCATCTCTGATCCTGAAAACGAAGCTAAGATCCATGCGATCCGGGAAAAGGTGAACAGGATGATGTCGGGATTCCCTTTATTTGCCTATTAAAATCTATGGGAAAATCATTGTACATCGTCAGGCATGCCAAGTCATCGTGGGATCAGCCGGAACTTCCGGATGAGGATCGACCCTTGCTTGAAAAAGGAGTTCAGAAAACATACAAAGTAATCAACTACCTGAACGGAAGAAAGGTAAAGGTCGACCTGATCCTGACGAGCCCGGCGGTCAGGGCCTGTGAAACGGCCCGGCTGATTGCGCAGGGTATCGGTTACCCGGCGGAAAGGATCTCCAAAATGCCTGAACTATATCCAATCGATACGGAACAGGTCCTTCAAAGGCTTCAAGACCTTCCCGATGAGGTGAATGCGGTCATGATCGTAGGGCACAATCCTGGAGTGACCCAGTTTGCCAGCTTCCTGCTCGGGGAGCAACTTGATTGGCTGCCCACCTCGGCGGTCGCCGGCATCGAATTCCTTACCGACCGATGGCACGACATCCCCGGGTTGAAGCCATTTATGCATTTTGTGATTTACCCGAAAATGCTGCCATGAAGAATCCTGCCGACGACCTGAAGATCAACAGGGAGATCAGCTGGCTGCATTTTAACGAACGAGTCTTGCAGGAGGCGATTGATCCAAGTACACCCCTGATTGAAAGAATTAAGTTTCTGGGAATTTTTTCCAATAACCGGGATGAATTCTTCCGTGTTCGCGTGGGGACATTGCGGAGGATGCTGACCATCCGCAGCGAAAATTTAAAGATCAGTTTCGAGCCTGCCGAACTATTGAGGGAGATCGATGAAATTGTCAATGAACAGGAAAAGATCTTCACCAGGGTCTATAGTGAACTTGTCAGGGAGCTGGCCGGGGAAGGCATTTACCTGATCGATGAGAGTCAGCTGACTCCGGAGCAGGGCAGGTCTGTCAGGAATTATTTCAATGAGGAGATCCGCCCGCTTTTGCTTCCGATCATGATCAACAACATCAACGTCAGCACCTCCCTGGTGGACAGTTCATTGTACTTGCTGGCCGATATGAAGCGGAAGGATGAGTCGCTGGAAGAAAACCAGGCGATCATCCGGGTTCCCACAGATGTTTTAGGCCGGTTCCACATCTTACCTAAAGAAGGGAAAAGAGAATTCATCATTCTGCTGGATGATGTCATCCGGTACTGCCTTTCCGATATTTTTTCCTTTTTCGGATATGATACTTTCCAGGCCTATACGATCAAATTCACCCGGGATGCCGAGCTGGATATTGACAACGACATTTCAAAAAGCTTTTTGGAGCTCTTAAGCGAAAGTGTCAAGCAGCGAAAGAAAGGATTTCCCGTCCGTTTTGTCTATGAAGATAACCTGCCGCAACGCCTGTTGAAGAAACTGATCAAAAAGCTCAAGATCTCGGAAAAGGGTAACCTGAGGAGCGGAGGAAGGTATCATAATTTCAAGGACTTCATGTCGTTTCCGCACATAGGCCCACCTCACCTGTACTATCCGGCCACACCTCCGCTGCCCCACGCTGGCCTGCCCCTGAACAATAGTATTTTTGGCATACTTCGCCAGAGGGATCTTATGTTGCATTTTCCGTACCAGTCCTTTCAGTACATCATTGACCTGCTCCGGGAGGCCTCCATTGATCCCAAAGTGGTAGCGATCAAAATGACTTTTTACAGGGTGGCCAAGAATTCCAATGTCATGAACGCGTTGATCAATGCCGCCCGCAACAACAAGACGGTGACCGTCTTCATGGAATTGCAGGCGCGCTTCGATGAGGAGGCAAATATATACTGGACAAACAGGCTTCAGGAAGAAGGGATCCGTGTGATCCCCACCATTCCAGGCTTTAAGGTGCACGCCAAATTGATCCTGATCAAGCGGATCGAGGAGGAGAAAGAGATTGGATATGCCAATATCTCAACGGGGAACTACAATGAATCAACGGCCAGGGTTTATGCAGATGACAGCCTTTTAACCTCCAACCAGCAGATAGCAAAGGACGTGGACAACGTTTTCCGGTTGATGGACAGCCGTTACAAACCCCCTGAATTCAGGCACCTCATTGTTTCGCCCTTTGATACGCGCAAAGAGTTTATTCGACTGATCAACAATGAGATAAAAAATAAGAACCTGGGCAAGGACGCCTGGATCATCCTCAAGCTGAACAGCCTTGTGGATGACAAACTCATCGAGCGATTGTACGCTGCCAGTAAGGCAGGTGTCAACATAAAGATCATTGTCAGGGGTATCTGTGTGCTGGTGCCCGGAATCCCCGGGATCAGTGACAACATTGAGGCATTCAGCATTGTGGATAAATTCCTTGAACATTCCCGGGTGTACATATTCTGTAATGACGGAAAGCCCCTGTATTACATTGCCTCTTCCGACTGGATGCAGCGGAACCTGGATCACAGGATCGAGGTTGCCTGTCCGGTGTTTGACGGAAATTTGCAGGAAGAGCTGATGAACATGATCCGGATCCAGCTAAAGGACAATTGCAAAGCAAGGATCATCAGCGCCCGTCATCCCAACCGTTACCGGAAGGACGCCACACGGAAGAAGATCCGGGCACAGGTGGAGATCTACGCGTATTTTGACAAAATGGTCCTGGACAAGAACAACAGTACACCCTGAACATGATATCGTTTGAAGAAGCATATGATCTGGTTCTGAGTTCACACTTTGCGTGTGGCACAGAACGCATTCAGCTGCAGGATGCACTTCGGCGGGTCCTTGCTGAAGAAGTGTTATCCGACACCGACATGCCTCCCTTCAACAAATCTGCCGTTGATGGTTATGCCTGCCGGCGAAGTGATCTTGGTAGAGAGCTTGAGTGTATGGAGACCATTCCGGCAGGGGTAGTTCCGAAATTTTCCATCCATCCGGGGCAATGTTCAAAGATCATGACAGGATCCATCGTTCCGGAAGGAGCCGATATGGTCATGATGGTGGAAGATATTGAGGTGACAACCCACGGTAAGATCCGGTTCGTCAGGGAAAAATCGTCCGGGAATATCTGTTTCCGTGCAGAAGATCTTCATCGGGGCGATGTCGTTCTGCGGCCGGGTTCACTGATCCGTCCACAGGAGATTGCAGTGATGGCGTCGGTGGGATATGTTCACCCGGTTGTTTACAGGCAGCCCCGAGTTGGAATCGTCACCACAGGGGATGAGCTTGTTGAACCCGGCCAACTTCCTGCATTGTCACAAATACGCAACAGCAACGCCTCACAGTTGCTTGCGCAATTAAATGCAATGGGCATCCGGGGAACCTATTTTGGCATTGCCCGGGATGACCGGGAGGCATTAAAAAAGATCCTTCAGGATGCGAAAGATGCTTCGGACATCGTTTTGCTTACCGGAGGTGTTTCCATGGGAGAATATGATCATGTACCGGATGTTCTTCTGGACCTGAATTTCAATTTGATCTTTAAGTCTATAGCCATTCAGCCCGGCAGGCCCACTGTATTTGGAATGGCCGATGGCCGCTATGTTTTTGGCTTGCCGGGAAATCCGGTTTCATCCTTCGTGATCTTTGAGCTTCTGGTCAAACCATTGCTGTACAAATCAATGGGGCATGCCTATCCATCCCCTGAGTTCCAGATGACCATGGGAGAAACCTATTCACGAAGGCGATCGGATCGTAAATCGCTTCTACCGGTAATGATCCGTGAAGGGAAAGTGTTCCTTTTGGATTATCACGGCTCAGCACATATCCATTCTTACATTCATGCGGATGGGATCATGGCTCTTGAAATAGGAACAACCCGGATTAAAGAGGGGGAGGTGGTTCATGTACGACAGATTTAACAGGAAGATCAACTACTTAAGGATATCCGTTACGGACAGGTGCAATCTCCGGTGCGTTTACTGCATGCCGGAGGAGGGTATCATACCTTTGAAGCACACGGATATTCTGTCCTATGAGGAGATTATGGAGGTTGTCAAGGTCGCCGTGAAGTACGAAATCGATAAAATCCGTATCACGGGAGGTGAGCCTCTGGTGCGCAAGGGTGTTGTTTCGCTCATCAGCTGGATTTCCGCCTTAAAAGAGATCACTGATCTATCGTTGACGACCAATGGAATTTTACTGGAAGCATTTGCCCTTCCATTGAGAGATGCTGGATTACACCGGGTCAATATCAGCCTCGACACGATGGATCCGGACCGGTACAGGCACTTGACAAGAGGTGGTGACATCCAACGGGTATTCGACGGTATCCAGGCTGCCATGAATGCAGGACTGACACCTGTCAAGATCAATTGTGTGGTCGATCGTTCGTCGGATGAACCGGATGCAAGGGCGGTCAGGGAGTATGGCCTGAAAATGGGCCTGACGGTGCGATTCATCCGGCGCATGACCCTGGCCACGGGAGATTTCAGTGTCGTAGAGGGAGGTGAGGGTGGCCATTGCAGCCGGTGCAACCGCCTGCGGCTCACGGCCAACGGAAAGATACGACCCTGCCTGTTCAGTGATCTGGAATACGATGTCAGGGAACTGGGTCCGGAGCAAGCACTGAAAATGGCCATTCAGTGGAAACCTGAATCGGGTTCGTACAGCCTTTCCGGCCGGTTTAATACGATCGGAGGCTGACATGGTTCAATGTACCCCACCCCCGTGCAGGGGAGAGATAAGTGGGTAAATTCCCGGGGCAAGCCCGGGGATCAATACCATCGATGTAAAAATTTCTATCCAAAGGAGAATCAGGCCAATGAATGCATTATCGCATACAGATTCGGAAGGCAAAGCCAACATGGTGGATGTCGGAGGCAAAGCCGATCAGCTTCGGACAGCCAGAGCCGGGGGTTTCATTCAATTACAGGATGCCACCATCCGATTGATCCGGGAAAATCTCATTAAAAAGGGAGATGTGCTGACGGTTGCAGAAGTTGCCGGGATACAGGGGGCTAAAAAGACGAGTGAATTGATTCCTCTGTGCCACCCCCTTCAATTGACAAAAATCGATGTCCACGCAATACTTGAAAACAATGGCGTAAGGGTGGAATCCGAGGTCAGGTGCATCGGAAAGACGGGCGTGGAGATGGAGGCACTCAACGCGGTTCAGATTGCCCTGCTGACCATCTATGATATGTGTAAGGCAGTGGACAAGGAAATGGTGATCACTCAGGTACAACTGATGGAAAAAACAAAGGAAGACATTCGTTAACAATCACTTAAAGCTTAACTGGAGATGAGGGAAAGAAAATTGTTTGAAGTGGTTTCTGTCAATATTTCAGAAAAGAAAGGTACCATCAAGGTGCCTGTGGATGAAATATCCCTTGGTCTCAAGGGAGTGGAACATGATGCCCACGCCGGTGACTGGAACCGGCAGGTAAGTTTACTGGGGGAAGAAAGCATCAATAAGTTCCGGAAAATGATTGATCGCGATATCCGGCCAGGTGAATTTGCCGAGAATATAACTACCCGCGGTAAGATACTTTACGAAATGTCGCCCCTGGATCGCTTCAAAATTGGGGAGGCAGAACTTGAAATTACCCAGATTGGAAAAGAATGTCACGGGAAGAGCTGTGCCATCTTCCAGGAGGTTGGAAACTGCGTGATGCCCAAAGAGGGGATCTTTACACGTGTAATCTCTGAAGGAAGGATACGTGCAGGAATGATGATCGAATACCTGCCCCACAAATATCAGGTGTGGGTGGTCACCCTGAGTGACAGGGCAAGCCGGGGGGACTATGCCGACCGGAGCGGGCCTGCGATCATCGAACGGATGGAACGATTTTTTCAACACGATAAAAAACCCTGCCACATCCTGCACCGGATCATCCCTGACAATGCCGGTGACCTGGCGGACATCCTTACCGAAGCACGGGGGGGGCGGGTGGACATCCTGATCACCACGGGAGGAACGGGCATCGGACCCAGAGATATTACCCCGGACGTCATCCTTCCGAGGCTTGACAAGGTTTTACCCGGTATTATGGAGCTGATACGGATAAAATACGGAGCTGACAAGCCGGGCGCGCTGCTGTCGAGAGGAGTGGCCGGGATCATGGGTGGTACACTGGTCTATACCCTGCCTGGCAGCGTAAAAGCAGTGTCGGAATATATGGAAGAAATCCAGAAATCATTACAGCATGCGCTTTGGATGCTGCACGGACTCGACATTCACTAAAAACACTTTGACTTATGGACCGGGATCAGGCTGTTGCTTTACTTCATTCCTACATCAAAAATGAAAGGTTACTCAACCATTGTTATGCTTCGGAAGCCGTTATGCGGGCCCTGGCTTCCCGTTTAAATCAGGATGCGGAGAAATGGGGACTGGCAGGCCTGCTTCACGATCTGGATGTGGAAGCCATCAAAGCCGATCCCAAAGTGCACGGCCTGGAAACGGCCAGGATACTTGAATCGCATGGTTGTGACCCGGAAATCATACACGTGATCCGGATGCATAATGAAGAAGCAACCGGACTGGAGCGGACTACGCAGTTTGAACACGCGCTTGCTGCCGGCGAAACGGTAACCGGACTGATCGTGGCCACGACGCTGGTTTATCCTGAGCGGAAACTCTCCGCCGTGAAGCCCCGGTCGGTGATCAAACGTATGAAAGAAAAAGCCTTTGCTGCTTCCGTCCGACGGGAAAGCATCCTGGAATGTGAAAAGGCAGGTATCCCGCTGGAGGAGTTCGTCACGCTGGCCATCGGAGCCATGAACGATATCAGTGATCGCCTGGGTCTGTGATGACACAAAATCGTAAAAATCGTAGCCCCATGTGGAGAAAAATTCTGAATGTTCTCAAAAATAAATACTTCATCGTAAGTGTGGTTTTTCTGGTCTGGCTGGTTTTCTTTGACCAGAACAACATCATTTCCCAGCTCAAACTTTCCCGAAAGCTCAAACAGTTGCAACAGCAGAAAGAATACTACGAGATGGAGATCCGTAGCAATGAAAAAGCAACCCTTGAACTGATGAATGATACCGATAAGCTCCAAAAGTACGCCCGGGAAAAGTACCTGATGAAAAAAGACAACGAAGATATTTACATATTCGAGGAAAAAATGACGGATACGATGCCGGATATGCAGCGGGACACCCTCAAATGATGATCAAGCCGTCACAGGGGATCAACATCCACGACGATATCGACCTGTTTGTGCATATTCTGTGAGAGAAATTTCCCGATAACCCCGGCGATTTTCTTTTTATCGGCTGCTATGGCCGAATTCCTGTCAAGTTTGATCATGACCTGCTTGATATACTTATTCTTGATCCTTGCGACCATGGGATATTCCGGTCCAAGTACCTGGCCGGGATAGGTTTTTTTAAGAATATCAGCAAAATCCCTTGCTACCGTATTTAAAAACTGAAAATCCCGGTGCCGGATCCGGAGCAGGATCAACCTGAAGTGGGGGGGATAGTGAAAGCGTTTTCGTTCGATGAGCTGCAGGTTATACATTCCCGTGTAGTCATTGTTGACCACCTGTCGAATGATCGGGTGGGAGGGATTGTGGGTCTGAATGATCACCAGTCCCTGTTTATTTTTTCTCCCTGCACGGCCGCTAACCTGCGACATGAGCTGATAGCTCCGTTCAAAGGACCTGAAATCGGGAAAATTCAGCATGTTATCAGCATTCAGGATTGCAACCAGGCTGACATTCTCAAAATCAAGCCCTTTCGTAACCATTTGTGTCCCAACGAGGATATCGATCTTTCGCGTCTCAAAATCCTGGATAATCTGGTGGTACGCATTTCTTGAGCGGGTGGTATCCAGGTCCATCCGGGCAATGGTTGCCTCCGGAAGAAGGGCTGCCAGTTCTTCTTCCACCTTCTCTGTTCCGAATCCCCTCATCAGTAATTTGGTTGATTGGCATTCCGGACACTTTTCGGGCACGGGGATGGAATAGCCGCAATAATGGCAGCGAAGCTGGTTGGCCTGTTTATGGTAGATCAGGGAAACGTCACAATTCCTGCAGGCAGGCATCCAGTTGCAGATGTCGCATTCGATACGGAGGGAGAATCCACGGCGGTTCTGGAACAGGATGATTTGTTCCTTCTTGTTCAGCGCGAGCCTGATCTGTTGCAGGAGTGTTTCGGCGAAGATGGATTTCATCCGCTTCATCCGCATTTCCTCTCTTAAATTGACTAATTGAATGGCAGGAAGTTGCAATCCTCCATACCGTTCAGTCAGCGTAACCAGCCCAAATTTCCCTGTTGAGCAGAGGAAGTAGGTTTCCAGGGCCGGTGTAGCCGATCCAAGGATGGTTTTGGCATGATGAAGGCGCGCAAGGAACAATGCGGAGTCACGGGCATTGTATCGCGGCGCCGGATCCTGTTGTTTGAAGGAAGTATCGTGCTCTTCATCAACGATGATCAGCCCCAGGTTGGAAAAGGGAAGGAGCAATGCCGACCGTGCCCCGAGAATGATCTGGTAGGATCCGGCCTGTGACAATCCGTTTCCCAGTACACTATTCCAGATCTCCACCCGTTCGAAATCATTATACCTTGAGTGATACACCCCGACCTTATTGCCAAAGAAACGCTTCAGGCGGTGAATGATCTGTGTTGTCAGGGCTATTTCAGGCAGAAGGTAAAGAACCTGTTTGCCGGCCTCGACATATTCCTGGATAAGTTTGACATAAAGCTCTGTTTTCCCGCTGGAGGTAACCCCAAATAACAGAAGAGTGTCTTTTTCTGAAAGCTGATTTTTGAGGGATATAAAAGCCTGGTTCTGATGTTCAGTCAGGTGGACACTCTCTGTATTTAATTGAATGTCATTTATTTGAAGACGGGATACGATTTTTTCATCGGTTTTAAGCACTCCTTTTTTAACAAGTGCATTGAACTGGGCCAGCGATGCGTTGGCTCCTTTGAGGAGGTCGTTCCGTTTGACCTCCTGTCGGGGTATTTTCCCAAAAGCTGAAAGCCTGACATAGGTGATCAGGATCTCCAGTTGTTTGTAAGCTCTTTTGTTGAGTTCGTCGAAAAGCTGATTCAGTTTTTCATCCGAGGCATAATCCTCGGCAAGTGTCACATAGGTCTCAGTTTTGGGTTTATACTGCTGGATCAGTTCTTCCCTGACGATCAGGACTTTTTTTTCAATGAGGTCCTTGATCAGCGGCAGTACCCTTACCTGTCCCAGGATCTTTGATACCTCTGTGACAGTCAGTTCCGTTCTGTTCATCAATGCTTCAGCAATCAGGGTTTCTTTATCGCTGAGCTGGATTTTCTGGTGGTGGAATTCCGGATGCAGGATGACCCGTGTTTCACTTTGAAGTTTCAATCCGGCGGGCAGAGCGGCATTCATCACATCCCCAAGGCAGGCCATATAGTATGAGGCCATCCAGTTCCACAGGTCAAGCTGGAAAAGATTCACCACAGGATCGGTATCCAGGATATCCAGAACGGTCTTTGCTTCGTACGGCGGAGTGATGGAATGAAGGGAACTGATGATGGCCGAATAGATCTTTTTGCTGCCGAACTGGACCACAACACGTTGTCCGACATCAACTTCATTACGGTGTGTGTCAGGTATTCTGTACGTAAAGGTACCTGGAACGGGTAAAGGAAGAATGACCTCTGCAAACAGAGAGGCTGTGTTCATTTCAGCAGAAGCCTGTGCTTGCATACGGCGGTTTCTGTTCTTATAGTGAAAGGATCCTGGTTATTTCCAGGTAGGTATGCTTGATGGATTTCTCATTTTTGATGGCCTTTTCAAAGGGGGTGTAGGAGATCTGGTTGTTTTGCATACCGATCATGATATCACGCTCTCCGTTGATCAAGGCATTGACGGATTCATAACCGAGCTGGCTGGCCA
Organism: Bacteroidales bacterium; assembly: GCA_035342335.1. NCBI lineage: Bacteria > Pseudomonadati > Bacteroidota > Bacteroidia > Bacteroidales > Bacteroidales bacterium. Next base: position 62,577 of record DAOQWY010000002.1, on the reverse strand, counting down.
GCACGCGGTCATAAGCTGTGGGAGATCCGCCCCGCTGGATATGTCCGAGGATAGTCACGCGCGTATCGAACTCATTGAATTTTTCTTCCACCTTTTTGGCAATTTCATAAGCTCCGCCCTGGTCATCACCTTCGGCTACGATGATGATACCGGATGTTTTGTTTCGTTTCCAGTCGTATTTCAGCATCCGGATCAGGTTATCGATGTTTGTTTTGGTTTCAGGAACCAGGATATTATCTGCGCCTGAAGCCAGCCCGCTTCTCAATGCTATAAATCCTGCATCCCTTCCCATAACTTCGACAAAAAATAACCGGTCGTGGGACTGTGCGGTGTCCCTGATCTTATCAACGGCCTGTACCACCGTATTCACAGCTGTGTCGTACCCGATCGTAAGATCGGTGCCATAAAGGTCGTTATCAATGGTGCCTGGCAATCCAACGATCGGGAAGTCAAATTTATGGCCAAAGATATGGGCTCCGGTGAAGGTACCGTCACCCCCAATCACGATCAGTGCATCGATGTGCTCTTCCTGCAGGTTGGAAAAGGCGAGTTCCATACCTTCATCGGTCTTGAACTGCTCACTGCGTGCTGTTTTCAAAACGGTTCCACCCCTCTGGATAATGTTGGAAACCGAGTTCCTGTCCATCACTTTGAAGTGCTTTTTGAGCAGTCCTTCATACCCGTTGATGATCCCTATGATTATGAGGTCATTGTAGAGTCCCGTTCTGACAACGGCCCTGATGGCGGCATTCATCCCCGGAGCGTCGCCTCCGGAAGTAAGGATTCCGATTTTGTTCAATTTTGCGAGTGCCATGGTCTGTAATTATGGTTGTTTTTTCAGTGCATCTTTTCTGCTACCCTCAAACACTTCAAAATTAACAAATTTACATTCAAGTGGCCCGTTAAAGATGGTAAACTTACGGGATGGTTTCAGTCCCAGGAATTTAAGGGCCTGTTTATCCGAAGCCAGAAGCCAGGTTGACCATCCTGCATAGCGCTTTTTCAGGATATCCCCGATCTGTTTGTACTGTAGTTGCAGATTGTCAACCGCCAGCCGTTGCCCGAAGGGTGGATTCGTGATCATTGTTCCTTTTTCGGAAGGAGGATCTGACTTGCGGAAATCCCGGCGGGATACCCTGATCACTTGTTGAAGGCCCGCGTGGGCGATGTTTTGTTCCGCGATCCGGACCATGTGTGCTGAAAGGTCAGCACCCTGGATGGAGATTCGGGGTGACACAGAATCCCCTGGTGAAGCAGCGGTAATCCGTTCCCAGACTTTTTCGTTGTGATCGGGCCAGTTCCTGAAGGCGTAACTTTGCCTGAACTGACCTGCGGGAATGTTCCTGGCCAGGAGCGCTGCTTCGATTAAAAGGGTTCCCGAGCCGCACATCGGGTCAAAAAAAGGAGATGTCCGGTCCCATCCTGAAAGGTAGATCATCCCGGCAGCCAGCACCTCATTCAGGGGTGCCGGACCTGTTGCCATCCGGTATCCTCTTTTGTGCAGTGAGTCGCCCGAGCTATCCACGAGCACCTGGCCACTTTCTCCGGAAAGGTGGATATGGACGCGCAAAAAAGGTGAAACCAGATCCACCGAGGGTCTTCGGCCGCAGCGTGAACGAAATCTATCGACAATCGCATCTTTTGTAAGTTGTTCGGCAAATTGTGTATGGGTAAACACGGTGTTGCTGGCCACAGCGTGCACGGCAAGTGTCCTGTCAGGATCCATCCACTCCTCCCAGTGCAGGTCGTGTATCCGGTCATACAGATCCTGCTGTTTTCTGACCGGGAAGGAGTCGAGGAACCGGAGAATATGGAAGGCTGTCCGGCACCAGTAATTTGCCCGATAAACCAGTTCCATCGGTCCCTTAAAACTTACTGCCCGGTTTAAAACCTGGGCTTCTTCCGCTCCCAGCAACCGGAGTTCTTCGGCCAAGACTTCTTCCAGTCCGGAGCTGGTCGTGGCGACAAGGGATAGTTTAGGTTCTTCCGGCATGGTTCATTGTGTTGATTCGGGATCTTCATTATGGAGGATCTGTTTGGTGGCTCAGAGGCCCGCTTGTTTTAAGAAGGCTTCCTGATCAACGATATACCTGGTATGGATTCCTTTCCCGATCATTCCTTTCTCATCCGAAGCACTGACTGCGAACGTCAGCTTTGCACCCTTGATTTCGACCAGGGTACAGCCACAGGTCACCAGTCTGCCTGCCGGTATTTGAAATGTAACCATTAAAAATCAAACAAGAACTCCAGTGTGCAAAAATAAAAAACCCCGGTGATAAGCCGGGGTTTTTACTGGTTCTTTTCATTACTTTTTAGGCGGGGCCTGTGCTTTTGAGCAACAGCCTTGCTGGGTAGCCGGGCATCCGGGCCTGGGTTCGCACCCAGCCGTTTTATTCGTTCCGTAGCTAGCAGGATTATTCTGTGGATTACCTGTTTTAGCAGCGGCATTCTGGGTATTTGTCACTGTCGTCTTGCTTTCAGTTTTTGTCTTATCTGCATCTTTTGCTTTGACAGGATCCTGATCCAATGCAACTTTTTCGATTTTAGTCTCGTTACTGACCACTTTTGAAGTAGATTTGGTCTGTCCAAATGCGGCAGCACCTACAAAAGCCACCAGAGTGAGCACGACAATTAATCTTTTCATAATGAATTTTGTTTTATGGTTTGTGAATATTAAGATTTCCGACGGCAAATATAAAGCACAATAGTATCGGTAAGTATCTGTTGACCGGTCATAGTTGTTAAAGAATTGTTAAAAGAAACATCAGGAGGAGGATATGACTAAATTTGTTACGTGAAAAAGAAAGGTTTACAACTTATCATTGTTTTAGCATCCCTCTCCCTGGCAGGGATCATCCTTACGCAATTGTTCTGGATGAAAAATGTATACAGGCTGAAGGAAGAGCAGCTCGATGGCAGGCTGGATGTAGCCCTTCGGAGTGTTGTGACACAGCTCATGGTCAGCCGGAATGATCTGATGATGGCCAAGGCTTTACAGCATGGCACTTTTTGCTTCAATGAGCCGGTTACACTGATGGAGGTTATGGATGTGACCATTCTGGATTCACTCGTCCAATCTGAATTATCATGGATGAAAACACCGGAGGATTATGTTTACGGGGTGTTCCACCGGGAGAAAGAGGTTTTGTTATATTCACCACACAAGGAATTCAAAGAGGAGCTCATGATGTCGCCGAATGCTGTTTCATTGGAATGCCTCTGCAAAACGGATCCTTGCATGCTGGGGGTGGTTCTCCCAGGCAAAAAGTCGATGATTCTTCGCCAGATCCTTATCTGGCTGGTGCTTTCGGTATTGTTTCTTCTGATCCTGGCCGGTGCCATTTTCTTTTCAATTGCCTCCATCTTTAAGCAGAGGCGTCTTTCGCAGATGAAGACGGATTTTGTGAACAACATGACCCATGAATTCAGGACGCCCATCGCGACGATCTCCCTGGCCAGTGAGATGTTATTAAAACCACCTGTCCACGATTCTCCTGACAAAACAAAGCGGTACGCTTCCATCATATTCGATGAAAATCTTCGTTTGAAGCATCAGGTAGAGCAGGTACTCAATGTGGCTGCCCTCGATAAGGGGGAATATGTGTTGAAATACCGTAAATTGGATGTCCATAAGGTTCTGGAAGAGGTGATGGCCAATTATAGCCTGATCTTAAAGGAAAGGCAAGGCAGACTCCGAACCTGCCTGAGTGCCAGGGCACCTATGGTCTATGCTGATCGCGTTCACTTCATCAACATCATCAATAACCTGGTGGATAATGCGATTAAATATTCTCCGGAAGCACCGGATGTGACCATAACGACTGCCAACAAGGACAGGGGAATCGTCATATCAGTGGCCGATAAGGGCACAGGGATCAGCCCTGAAAACCAGCGCAATATTTTTCGCCGGTTTTACCGGGTACCTACCGGAAACATTCATGACATCAAAGGCTTTGGGTTAGGATTGTTTTATGTCAAGACAATGGTGGAGGCGCACGGAGGTGCAGTTGGAGTGACAAGTGAATTGAACAGGGGGAGCCGGTTCGATCTTTTTTTCCCATTCAATCGTGAACACATTAATCCCGATGATGATGAAGAACAGGAAGCAAATAACGCGGATCTTACTGGTGGAAGATGATCCAAACCTTCGGATGGTTGTAAAGGATTATCTTGAAATGCTTGGATATGAGGTTTTCATTGCCATAGATGGGGAAGATGGATACCGGAGTTATCTTGAAAAGAAACCGGATCTCTGCATCCTGGATGTGATGATGCCAAAAAAGGATGGATTCGCACTATCCAGGGATATCCGGCAGGTGGACAGGGCAGTCCCGATCATTTTTCTTACGGCCAAAGGGCTTAAGGATGACAGGATTGAAGGGTTTAAGACCGGATGTGATGATTACATTACGAAACCTTTCAGCAGTGAGGAGCTCAGTTTGCGTATCGAAGCAGTTTTAAGACGGTGCGCCCTGCAAAAAGAAAGCGGCGTAAAACCGGAGGAGGAATTGTTTCAAATAGGCCGTTATACATTCGACCCCGGGAATATGACCCTGCAAATCGGTGACAGCCAAAGGATTCTGACCCGTAAGGAGGCATTGTTGCTCCGCATGCTCTGTCTTCACAAAAATAATCTCCTGAAAAGGGAAGAGGCCCTCTTAAGTGTCTGGGGCGATGATGATTATTTCATAGGCCGGAGTATGGATGTCTTCATCACCAAGTTAAGGAAATACCTGAAAGACGATCCCTCCATCCTGATCCAGAATGTTCACGGAACCGGATTTAAGCTTCAGGTGGACAACAAGACGGAATAGTGTGAAGGAAGCACGAATGGCAGCGGCTCTGATGAAAACACCCCAGGTGCCTGGTCGAGATAAGTCTTTTATTCCTATGGATTCACTGGCGCAAATCCAGCTGAAGATCCTCCCCAGCAGTCTGAAGGGGTATTGTAGGCTTTTTTTATTGCTGTCATTTTGCCTGGCTACCTATGTTTCAAAGGCAGACACTTATTGGGTAAGCGGGAAAGTGGTTGATGCTGAAACAAAGAATCCCCTGGCTTTTGTCAATATGGTCGTAAACGAGGGAAAACATGGCGGGGTAACGGATATCGACGGTAAATTTTCCATCTCCTATCCTGAACGCATTGTCTCACTGACCCTCAGCTATATGGGTTATGAGACCCTGGTGTACCAGGTTACAGAAAAAACGGCAGGATTGCTGATCCGGCTGAAACCTGCCTCTATCGAGCTCAGTGAAGTGGAAATCAAGCCCGGAATAAACCCGGCTCACCGGATCATTTCAAATGCGATCGAGGCCAGGGATTTGAACGACCCGGAAAAGCTCCCCTCTTTTTCGTATACATCCTATGATAAAATGTATTTTACGGTTCAAAATGATTCACTGTATCTTGCAGACACAACACTTTTGGATACAGCGGACAGTGAACTCGGGAAATTTCTTCAGGATAAGTATTTCTTTCTGATGGAAACCGTGTCGGAGCGTAAATACCTTTTTCCGGATCATAATCAGGAGCGGGTGATTGCCTCCAGGATATCCGGATTGAAGGATCCTATCGTTGTATTTCTTCTCTCGCAACTGCAGTCAACCTCATTTTACGATAACGTCATCAGGATTGCCGACAAGAACTACATCAATCCCATCAGCCCGGGCAGTCTGCGGAATTACCTGTTTGTTCTTCAGGATACACTTTTTCAATCAAGCAGCATAGATACAACTTTCGTCATCTACTACCGGCCTCTTTTGAATACAAATTTTGATGGACTTGAAGGCCTGCTTTATATCAACACGCATAAGTGGGCCATTGAAAACGTGATTGCAGAACCCCACCGGGATGATCGCGGAATAAGCATCCGGATCCAGCAAAAATACGAACTCAAGGAAGGGCAGCACTGGTTTCCCGTCCAGCTCAACACGGACCTGGTTCTCAGGAATGTCAATGTTTCTGCTGATTCTACCGGCTATCCACTTGTCGGGGTTGGCAAGAGTTATCTTAAGGATATCAGGATCAATGCGGACTTGGATAAAAAAGAATTCAGCAACGTCGAAATCGAAGTACTTCCGGATGCGTATTCAAAGGCTGACCAGTTGCTTACCGTCTACCGTACGGATAGTCTCAGCCAAAGAGAATCCAATACCTATTCTTTCATCGACAGCATTGGCCGGGAATATCATTTTGATGAGATCGCAAAGGGGTTGGAAACCGTTATGACAGGAAAGATCCCGTGGAAGTGGATGGATTTTGACATCCGAAGATTTATGCGCTACAACGATTATGAAAGCATTTACCTCGGAGTTGGCATTGAAACCAATCAGAAAGTATCCCGGTCGTTCTCCGTAGGAGGCTTTATCGGGTACGGATTCAGGGATAAACATTTAAAATATGGGACCGATCTGTCACTATTCCCCTGCAGAAATGCCGAGGTGGAACTGAAGTTCAGCTATCAGAATGACGTCAGCGAAGCGGGAGGCACACACTATTTCGATGACTTCCAGAAGTTCAGCTATGATCAGTACAGGGCTCCCCTGCTCATGCGGATGGACCGTTTTGAAAGGTTCGAAGGCTCCGTTGGATTCAGGTCGCTCTCCTATCTGAAAACCTTTATTTCCTTTAGCAGAACGTATAAGGAACCTGGATATGACTATTATTTTGGCAAGCCGGATGGTGATGTGGCACTGTTTTCCGATTCCTTTACCTTCACCGAGGGTGCGATCAGCTTCAGGTACGCCTACAGGGAAAAGTTTCTTAAGAATGCCAGGACGAAGGTCTCGCTGGGGACCAGCTGGCCGGTACTGTGGTTTACCTATGCCAGGGGCTTTGAAGGAACGCTGGGAGGTGATTTTGGCTTTAACCGGTATGATCTTAAAATTCAGAAATCCTTTTTCATACGCTATCTGGGAGAGACAGGCCTGATGCTTAAAGCAGGGTATATTGACACTGCACTTCCCTACTCGGATCTTTACAACGGCAATGGAAGCTATCATACCTTTACATTATTCGCCCCCCACAGTTTTGCCACCATGCGGCTGAGTGAATTTGTTCTCGACCGTTATGTGGCTCTGTACTTTACCCATAATTTTGGCAAGCTGCTGCTGAGAACCAAAGGATTTGAACCTGAACTGGAACTCACTACCAACATTGGTTTTGGATCGTTAAGCGATCCGGAATACCATCATCACATCAACGTCCAGACGATGGAAAAAGGATTTTTTGAGTCGGGTCTTAATGTAAATAACTTATTAAATTTCAGCAATTTGATTACATTGGGCGTTGGAGTGCATTATAGGTATGGACCTTATCACCTTGACAAGGAACTGGATAATTTTGCATTTAAATTCACCATGCTCCTTCCTTTGTTGGGTAATTCCAGGTAAGGAATTATTTTTTACCTTTACCGCATGAACCGCGTATTCAATCTGATTGTCACGCTGCTCGGGATAGGGATCGTAGTATTTCTTTTCTGGCGGTTTTCAGATGTGCTCACCTTCATCCTGATCTCAGCCGTTCTTTCCTTTATCGGGCATCCCCTGGTTCGGCTGCTGGATAAAATTTCGATCGGGCATTTTAAGATGCCGCATGTATTGAGTACCGTCCTTACATTGATCGCACTCATCCTGGTCATTGTGACTTTCTTCTATCTTTTCATACCCCTTGTCATTAAGCAGCTTGATGTCCTTGCCAGCATTGATTACGAACAGCTGCAGGTAAGCCTTGAAAAACCTTTGTCAAGAATTCAGGATCTGCTGGTACGGCTGAAGGTCATCGCACCCGATGAAAACATTGTAACGCTGGTGGTCAGCCAGTTTCAGTCGGTTTTCAGCTTTAAGTCCATGACCAATGTATTTTCTGACATCATGGGTCTGACCAGCACGGTTTTGATCGGTGTTTTTTCGATTATTTTCATGACATTCTTCTTTTTGAAGGACGACCACCTGTTTTTTGATGGTATCATGCTCCTGACACCCTCAAAGTATAAGGAAAAGACTTCCAAGTCATTAACTTCCATACGTGAATTGCTTTCGCGTTATTTCATCGGGCTTATGATCGAGATGATCTTCATGATTTCCATGTTAAGCCTGGTTTTGACGATTTTTGGGATCAGGAATGCTTTTTTGATTGCTTTCCTGGGAGGGTTGCTGAATGTCATTCCGTACCTGGGTCCGTTCATTGCAGGATTGCTTGGGGTTCTGATTGCCGTTTCGACCAGTGTGAATCTGGGTGATTACAATGCGTTGTTCACGATAGCGCTTAAGGTGGTCGGAACGTTTGTGGTCATCAAAGGCATTGATGATATGGTGCTTCAGCCCTGGATCTATTCCCGGAGCGTGCGGGCGCATCCGCTGGAGATTTTCATTGTGATCCTGGTGGCGGGCAGTCTGGCGGGGGTAATCGGGATGATCCTGGCCATTCCCGGATATACTGTCTTACGGATTGTGGCCAAACAATTCCTCAGTCATTTTGAGGTGGTTCAGAACATAACGAAAGGAATCTGATCCGTGCGGACCGTTACACGGTCATAATTTCTTTTTCTTTGATTTCGATGATCTTATCAATTTTTTGGATGAACTTGTTCGTCATATCCTGAACTTCTTCCTCCAGCTTATTGATGTCGTCTTCGGAGGTACCCTCATTTTTCAGTTTTTTGGCTTCTTCGTTGGCTTCCCGCCGGATAGTCCGGGCAGAGACCTTGGCTTTCTCAGCTTCGATCCTTACCTGTTTGGCCAGATCCCTGCGGCGTTCTTCTGTCAGGGCAGGGACGATGATGCGGAGGACCTCGCCATTGTTGACCGGATTGAATCCCAGGTTTGCAGCAAGGATTGCTTTTTCGATGATATTCAATATGCTTTTATCCCAGGGTTGCACAATGATCTGTTTTGGATCAGGTGTGGTGATGTTGGAAACCTGATTTAATGGTGTGATGGTACCGTAATAGTCTATTTTCACTCCTTCCAGCATATCCGGTGTAGCCTTGCCAGCTCTGATCTTGTGCAGTTCGCGTTCCAGGTGTGTGATCGTCATCTGCATGGCTTCCCGGGCTTCTTCCAGGCAAAGGATGCAATCGTCGTTCATGGCTTAAGGTTAAGGGGGTTCATTGCAAAAATAGGAAAATTTTATATTTTAACCAAGGTGCCAATGTTTTCGCCCATCCAGATCCGGAGCAGGTTGCCCTGGACATTGAAATTAAAAACGATCAGGGGCAGGTGATTCTCCCTGCACAGGGTAAAAGCGGTGAGATCCATGATTTTCAGTCCCTTCTCCAATGCTTCATCGAAGGTGATGACCGAATATTTTGCTGCGTTCGGATCTTTCTCGGGATCAGCGGAGTAGATGCCGTCAACCCGCGTTCCTTTCAGGATGATATCCGCATTGATCTCCAGGGCCCGCAGAACGGCAGCCGAGTCGGTCGTGAAAAATGGATTGCCGGTACCCCCTGCCAGCAGCACTACCTGGCCGTCTTCCAATGCACGGATGGCACGGCGGCTCGCGATCTTCTCCGCAATGGACTCGATTTTAATGGCCGACAGCAGGCAGGTTCTGATATGGATATCCTCAAGCGCTTCCTGGAGCGCCAGGCTGTTGATGACCGTTGCGAGCATACCCATGGTATCACCCTGTACGCGGTTAATACCCTGGCTGGTGCCTTTGAGACCCCTGAAAATATTGCCTCCGCCAATGACAATGGCTACCTGAACTCCCTTTTCGGTCAATGATTTGATCTCCCTGGCAAAGAAACTCAACCGGTCGGTATCAATGGCCTCTGAATGATCCCCCTGGAGGGATTCACCACTGAGTTTAAGCAAAATTCTGTTCAATTTCATGGCTGTATGGGATTAGATAAGCGTCTACCTTCCGTGGCAATGTTTGTATTTTTTACCGCTGCCACAGGGGCAGGGATCATTGCGGCCGACTTTTTTTTCCACCTTGACCGGCATGGGACGTTGTTTTTGCTGTGTATCCGCGTGAGATTGTGAAAGCAGGTCGGTTCGTTCTTCTTTCAGGTTCCGCAGGTTTCCTCTTCCCCGTATCTGGGCTTCCCGTACCTGGCTGGATTCCCTGACGGGCAAATTGGCTTTGATGATGAAGGCAATGCTGTCGCGGTTGATCTTTTCCAGCATGTTCTTGAAAAGCTGGAAGGATTCAAATTTATAGATCAGCAAGGGATCCTTTTGCTCATAGGTGGCTGCCTGGACGGATTGTTTGAGGTCGTCCATCTCGCGCAGGTGTTCTTTCCACGCATCATCGATCGTAGCCAGGGTTACGCCTTTGTCGATGGACAGGGCGACTTCTTTGCCCTGGCTTTCGTAGGCTTTCTTCAGGTTGGCGATCACGTTCATCGTCCTCCTCCCATCGGAAATGGGGATGGCGATATTTTCATACTGGGAATTCGTCTCGAATACTTCCCTGATGACCGGGTAGGCCTGCTGCGCAATGTATTCCCGTTTGGATTTGTATCGGTTGTAGACCAGTGCAAATATCTTTTCCGTCAGGGATTTACCATCCTGGGCATAGAATGTTTTTTCATCGACCGGAGTGTCAACCTGGAGTGTTTTGAGCAGTTCGATCTTAAAACCATCAAAATCACGCTGTTCCTGAAAGTCATTGACGATCTTTTCACTAAGGTCAAACATCATGTTGGAGATATCCACTGCCAGGCGTTCCCCGTAGAGCGCGTGACGGCGTTTGCGGTAGATCACCTCCCTTTGTGAGTTCATCACGTCATCATATTCAAGCAATCGCTTTCTGATCCCAAAGTTATTCTCCTCCACTTTTTTCTGGGCGCGTTCAATGGATTTGGTGATCATGGAGTGCTGGATGACTTCTCCTTCCTTGATCCCGATCCTGTCCATCACTTTTGCGATCCGTTCCGAGCCGAACATTCGCATCAGGTCATCTTCGAGGGAAACGAAAAACTGGGAGCTTCCCGGGTCGCCCTGGCGGCCGGAGCGTCCCCGGAGCTGTCGGTCAACGCGCCGTGATTCATGCCGTTCGGTGCCGATGATGGCCAGACCGCCTGCGTCTTTTACACCGGGACCCAGTTTGATGTCGGTTCCACGTCCTGCCATGTTGGTGGCAATGGTCACCGTACCCGCCTGACCCGCTTCCAGAACGATCTGGGCTTCCTTCTGATGCAGTTTGGCATTCAACACATTGTGCGGGACACGCTTCATGTTGAGCATGCGTGAAAGCAACTCCGAGGTCTCCACGGAGGTGGTGCCCACCAGGATCGGGCGTCCCTGCTGGGTCAGGTTGATGATCTCTTCGATGACCGCGTTGTACTTTTCACGCTTGGTCTTGTATACCAGATCCTCTCTGTCGTCACGGATCACGGGTTTATTGGTGGGAATGACCACCACATCCAGTTTGTAGATGCTCCAGAGCTCACCTGCCTCGGTTTCCGCGGTTCCGGTCATACCGGCCAGTTTTTTGTACATCCTGAAGTAATTCTGCAGGGTGATGGTGGCATAGGTCTGGGTGGCAGCTTCCACTTTGACGTTCTCCTTCGCTTCAATGGCCTGATGCAATCCGTCGGAATATCTTCTGCCCTCCATGATACGGCCGGTTTGCTCATCAACGATCTTGATCTTATTATCCATGATCACGTATTCCACATCTATTTCGAACAGGGCATAGGCTCTCAGAAGCTGATTGACCGTATGGATCCTCTCCGACTTGATGGTAAAATCCTGAAGGAGGGTGTTCTTTTTTTCCATTTTTTCCATATCCGACAGGTCGGAGCGTTCCAGCTCGGCAATTTCGGCCCCAATATCAGGCATGATGAAAAAAGTGGGATCGTCATAGTAAGCGGTCAGAAGATCAATGCCCTTTTCGGTAAGATCGATGGAATTATGCTTTTCGTCGATGACGAAATACAGTTCATCATCAATAATATGCATGTTTTTTGCCTGTTCCTGGAGGTAGAAGTTTTCAGTTTTTTGCATGAGGCTGCGCATACCTTCTTCGCTGAGGAACTTGATCAGGGCTTTATTCTTGGGCAATCCCCGAAAGGCCCTGAAGATCAGCTCTCCGCCCTTCTTCTCGTCTTCGGGTGTTGCATTGGAATGAAGCAGCTGTTTGGCATCTGCCAGGATTTTTGTAACGAGGTTACGCTGTGCGTTATAAAGTTTCAGAATATCCGGTTTCAGTTCATCAAATTCCTGTTTATCCCCCTTGGGTGTCGGACCGGAGATGATCAGAGGGGTACGTGCATCATCGATCAGGACAGAGTCGACCTCGTCAACAATGGTATAATTATGCGGGCGCTGGACCAGTTCATCCGGATTTCCGGTCATGTTGTCCCTGAGGTAATCAAATCCAAATTCGTTGTTCGTCCCGAACGTGATGTCGGCCAGGTAGGCGTTGCGGCGCGCTACGGAGTTTGGCTCGTGCCGGTCGATGCAGTCCACTGTCAGGCCGTGGAACTCATATAACAAGCCCATCCATTCCGAGTCGCGTTTGGCCAGGTAATCGTTCACGGTGACAATATGCACTCCTTTTCCCGGCAACGCATTCAAGTAGACGGGCAGGGTGGCCACGAGCGTTTTCCCTTCCCCGGTTGCCATTTCTGCAATCTTGCCCTGGTGAAGTACGATCCCTCCGATCAGCTGCACATCGTAGTGGACCATATCCCAGGTGATCATGTTTCCTCCGGCCATCCATTTGTTATGATACCTGGCCGTATCTCCGTGGATGGTGATGTTTTCCTTTTTGGAGGCCAGGTCACGATCCATCTGCGTGGCAGAGACTTCCACGGTTGCATTGTCTTTGAACCGTTTGGCCGTCTCTTTCATTACGGCAAATGCTTCAGGAAGGATTTGGTCGAGGACCTGCTGCGTTTTTTCGTAACTTGATTTTTCCAGCAGATCGATTTTTTCATAAATTTTCTCCTTATCGTCCACATCCATCTCTGGATTTTCGTCAATTGAATTTTTCAACTGTACGATTTTGTCTTCTTCTTCCTGGATGGCATTTTTGATCTTCTGCTTGAATTCGTATGTTTTGGCCCTTAATTCGTCGTTTGAAAGAAGGGTGATTTTTTCATAGGCTGGTTTGATCTGGGCAAGCAATGGATTAATGGTGGTGATATCCCGTTGCGATTTACTTCCGAGGATCTTGTTCAGAAAACTTACCATACGATCATTCTTAGAGGGATTCTACTGGAAAATGGGTTGCAAAGTTAGTACAATTTAGGGTCGGGTCAAAAAGAGATGGCGTAAAGGAGGTCAGATCCTTTACGCCATCAGCCTTTCAGTATTCATCTTCATGGAAGAAGAAATCCTCTTTGGTAGGATAATCGGGCCATAAATCCTCGATACGTTCATAAATCTCACCTTCATCTTCGAGTTCCTGCAGGTTTTCGATTACCTCCTGAGGAGCTCCTGAACGGATGCACCAGTCGATCAGCTCATCCTTGGTGGCTGGCCAGGGGGCATCTTCCAGTTTTGAAGCGAGTTCAAGGGTCCAGTACATATTCCGGAGAATTTAAGGGTTCAGAATTTTTTGCAAAAGTAGTTTTATTTTATTTATGGTATTTAAAACAAAATAAACTTAATTTTAAAAAAATAATTCACCTAAATCCTTGCTTTCCAGATAGTTTCGACTACGTTAAAGTCTTTGCTGAATTTTCGGCTGAGGATGAACAGATAATCCGACAGGCGGTTCAGGTATTTTATGACCAGTTGATCGACCGGTTTTTCCTGAGCCAGTTTGATTACAAGGCGTTCAGCGCGGCGGCAGATGCACCGTGCGATGTGGCAGTGCGAGACAACGGGATGTCCGCCGGGAAGAATGAAAGAAACCAGTTGGGGCAGATCCCGGCTCATTGCATCCATTTCTTTTTCCAGCAGTACGACATCCTCCTCATGAAGGTGGGGCACATGGGAGAAGTCGGCCGGATCTTCGGCCGCCAGCAACGATTCAGCGGTGAACAGCCTGTCCTGGATTTCCAGGAGGATTTCCCTGGAATGTTTGTCGATATGGAGATCCCGTAAAAGCCCCAGATAGGAGTTCAGTTCATCCACGGTACCGTACGCTTCGATGCGGGGATCAAACTTGGGCACCCTTTTGCCTCCGATCAGGGAGGTTTCCCCTGCATCACCCGTTTTTGTATAAATTTTAATTTCCTCCGCCATTTTGACATCTGGGTTAGGGTAAGCAGTTCGTTTTCATCCTTCAACTGCCATCTCTTCCTTGGAATAGTCAGCCATTGTGAAGATGTTCTTATTCACCTCATCGCTGGCCACCAGTCCGTCGATCAGCCGGATGATGCGGTGGGCATGCCGGGCGATGGATTCCTCGTGGGTTACGACAATAATGGTATTTCCTTCTCTATGGATGTGTTCGAGCACTCCCATGATCTCGATGGATGTCCTGGAGTCGAGGTTACCTGTGGGCTCGTCGGCCAGAATGATGGAGGGATTGTTGACAAGGGCCCGGGCAATGGCAACCCGTTGCCGCTGTCCGCCCGAAAGTTCATTGGGCTTATGGAGCATCCTGTCGGTAAGTTTAACATCTTCAATGACTTCCTTTGCCCTTTCCATCCGCTTTGATTTATTGAGGCCGGCATAGATCATCGGCAGCATCACATTTTCGAGTGCAGTGGAGCGGGGCAGGAGATTGAATGTTTGAAAGATGAAACCGATCTCCCGGTTTCGTATCTCAGCAAGTGCGTTGTCGTTCAGTTTACTGACATCATTCCCGTTAAGGAAGTAGTGACCGCTGGTGGGGGTATCCAGGCAACCCAGGAGGTTCATCAGGGTGGATTTGCCTGAGCCTGACGGTCCCATCAGCGCCACAAATTCGTTACGGTAGATGGTGAGTGTAATGGACCGGAGCGCTTTCACAATCTCCGTTCCAACTTTGAAATGCCGAACTATGTTATCCAGCCGGATAACTTCCTCTTTTTCCTGCATGGGATGGACAATTTGGAATGAATTTCAAAGATACTATTTTAAATGAAAAACGTCACTGGGATTCAATTTAATATGGAGGACGTTTCAAATAGTGTCATGGATTCCCCTCACGTCCCCCAGCTCTCCCTGTCGAGGCTGCGGTACTGGATGGCTTCCGCCAAATGTTCTGTGGAAATGGCCTGGCTCTGTTCCAGGTCGGCGATGGTGCGGGCCACTTTCAGGATACGGTTGTAAGCGCGTGCCGAGAGGTTGAGACGCTGCATCGCGTTTTTCAGCAGTTCCTCGCCTGCTTCTCCCACCCTGCAGATTTTTCGGGTCAGTTTGGTCGACATGTGGGCGTTGCAGTACACTCCCTTTTCATTTTCGAACCTTTTGTCCTGCATCTCACGGGCAGCGATGACCCGGTTCCGGATGGTCTCACTGATCTCCGAAACACGTTCCTGGTTCAGTTCCTTGAAGGGAACGGGAATGACTTCCACATGCAGGTCAATCCGGTCGAGCAGGGGACCGGAGATCTTGTTGAGGTATTTCTGGACCATTCCCGGTGAACACACACACTCTTTGTCGGGGTGGTTATAGAACCCGCAGGGGCATGGATTCATGGCGGCCACCAGCATGAAGCTGGCGGGGTACTCCACGGTGAATCTGGCTCTTGAAATGGTTACCACTCGTTCTTCCATGGGCTGGCGCATCACCTCCAGAGCGGATCGTTTAAATTCGGGCAGTTCATCCAGGAACAGGACGCCGTTGTGGGCCAGTGAAATTTCCCCGGGTTGGGGATAGGAGCCTCCACCGACCAGACCGGCATCGCTGATGGAATGGTGCGGCGACCGGTAGGGACGTGTGGTGATCAGAGAGGAATGACTGCTGAGCTTTCCGGCCACCGAGTGGATCTTGGTCGTTTCAAGGGCTTCGTTGAGGCTCAGCGGGGGCAGGATGGAGGGCAGCCGTTTGGCCAGCATGGTCTTGCCCGAACCGGGAGGGCCGATCAGAATGATATTGTGCCCTCCTGCCGCAGCGATCTCCAGCGCACGTTTGATGTTCTCCTGCCCTTTGACGTCGGAAAAGTCAAATTCATAATCGTTCAGATTCTTATAAAATTCCTCCCTGGTGTTCACTTTAACGGGAGTCAGCTGGACTTCATCGTTAAAGAACTGAATGACCTCCAGGATATTCTCCACACCGTAAACTTCGATATCGCTTACAATGCCAGCTTCCCTGGCATTGATCTTTGGAATGATCAGTCCTTTGAATCCCTTTTTCCGTACCTCAATGGCAATGGGCAGGGCTCCCTTGATGGGTTGAAGGCTGCCATCAAGCGACAATTCCCCCATGATGACATACTGCCCGACTTTTTCCTGACAGATCTGTTCCGAGGCAGCCAGGATCCCGATGGCAATCGTGAGATCATAGGAGGACCCCTCCTTGCGGATGTCGGCAGGGGCCATGTTGATCACGATTTTCTTGCCCGGGATCTTGCGGCCGATATTTTTCAGAGCTGCCTCGATGCGCTGGTGGCTTTCCTTGACTGCGCTGTCGGGCAATCCCACCATAAAAAAGTTGATGCCCTGGTCAATATTGACTTCGATGGTAATGGTGATGGCATGAATCCCGTAAAGGGCACTTCCATACGTTTTAACAAGCATTGAACATTTGGATTAACCTTGATACCAGTTAATCCGGAAATCCCCTGAAATGTGACCCTTTTTCGAGAAAATATTGAATTAATTTTTATCCGGTTTGTATCCTGAATCCGTCAGGATCTTCCGGACGTCGTTTTCAGCCAGCAGATCCTGAAGCTTCAAACCGGGATGACCTTCCATATAGCTGCGGACGATTTGCCATCCCAGCCAGGTACCCAAACGGGCAGGGGAGTTTGGAAAGCCCCTTGTAAAAGGGCCGTCGCTGAAAAATTTGTTGATGATCTGGATGTCCGTTGAGTATAAAACCGCGTTCTCAATGAAAAATTTCCAGAGGTTGGATTCATTTTCGAAACACCATTTGAGCTGTTCATCCGTATATCCGATCTTCACGGAATCTTCTTCCAGAGGAAGGATTGCATCCAGAAAATAGAGTTTTTTACCTTCAACGATCATCTTAGCAAGGACATCATCACCCGGGTAATGGTCTTTCATATGAAAGGCAGCCAGCTCACTGACACAGTCCCTGACAAGGAATTCCCTGGTAAAATTTCTGATCAGGTAGGCCGGCACCCCCAGCTGCCGGTATGGTTCATAATCTGCCCCGAGGTACATGTCCAGGGCTATCAGTAGATGAGGGGGTTGGAACAGGACAGGATTCTGGTAATCGACCCCCGAGATATAGGTGTAAACCTCTGGTACGGCCTGATCCGGAAAATAATAGGAGTAATACCTGAAGGCTTCGCTCAGCTGGACTTCCTGCTCTTGCAAGTCGGGATATGCCGATTGGATCATCCTGTTCAGTTCCTGTATGAAAGGGTCACGGATGTATTCGAGCAGTTGATGTATTCCCGCCGGATCGGGCGGAGCATTGCCCAGAAAAACTGCATAGGTATCCATCATATGACCGATCTCCGTGGCAAACCGCGTGGTATCGGCTGAAAAAAGAGCTTCCTCATAGCGGTAAATGGCCACAGCGGGTTCGGGAATTCGATCAATGTCTGTGTTTTGCCAGGGATTTTTTTGAGAACCACACGAAAAGGAAATGAAAATCATCAGATAAAGGATACCTGTCCAAAGTGTTCTTTGTGCCATCGAAACCATGTAAAAATTCAACTTAGAACAACCTGATTCCCACTCCCAGTAAAAATGCATTCTGCCGGAACTGATCGTCCCCCTGGTAGATGTCGTTCAGTCCCCATTCATAGCGAAGATCCAGTGTAAAGATTAATATGTCAATGGATCCGCCCGCCTGGAATCCCCAGTTTGTATTTTGGAGGAGGTATTCGGTGCTTTTCTGAATATCCAGTTTGCCATCTTCGATGAATTCAAGCGATTTACCCTGCGCAAACGACATTACCGGGCCTGCGTAGAGGATGATCCTGGTGAACTCCAGATCGAGGAACTTGAACCCTAAGAGCAGGGGAACATCGAGACTGCTGACTTCGAAACTGACCTTGTCTTCGGTATCGTCGTTGTTATAAATGAGTTCACCACCTTTTTTTACGAAGTAGGCTTCGGGTTGGATCAGAATATTTTTTGTAATGAAGATGCGGAAAAAAGCCCCGGCCTGGTAACCGAGGATCTTGTCGCTGGTATAATCATCCAGATCGGTATAGATCTCTGAGGTGGCAATGCCAGCCCTCAGACCGAAATCCACCCTGTTCTGGCCACATAATCCTAAGGTTAGGAAAGCGAGAAGGATGATCAATGCTGTTTTAATCGGCCGCATTCTTAAGCGTGTTTGACAAAGATAGTTATTTGTGAAGGAATTATCCTGTCATTCAAACGATTTTATCCCATAAAATGTTATAGTTGTTGTTCTTTTTGTCAACATAACCAATGACCATTATCTTTTCGTATTTTTGCATACAGAATCAAATGATAAACATCATGAAAAAAATTACCGTTATTTTGATGCTTTTGGGCTCAATTTTCATTACAGGTGCATTCGCCCAATCAAAACCTTTTCGCCTGGGCCTTAAATTATCCCCAAGTTTTGGATGGCTGAATCCTAATACAAAAGGTTACGAGAGTCTGGGATCAAAATTTGGTTTTGGAGTAGGTTTTATTAGCGATATTACGATGACAGAGAATTATTTTTTCACTACGGGTATTGATATGGAATGGAATTACGGGGGTTTGAAATATGATGATAAACAAAACGATAGTATTGGAACTATGTCAAGGGATTATAAGCTTAAGTATCTGGATATCCCCTTATCGATAAAAATGAAAACCAATCAGTTTGACGAATGGGCTTTCTTTGGTCAACTGGGACTGGTACCCGGATTCAGGCTGGGAGCAAAAAGCGATGATTTGTTTGATCCTGAGAATGGCAAATCTGTTGAAACTACTGATAACGATATTACTGATGATATCCAGCTATTCAGGACATCCATTCTTTTTGGCGGAGGTGGAGAATATTACATTGATGAATCCACATGCTTGTTTGTTTCGTTGTCTTTTAAATATGGCATCACCAACGTTCTCAAGGGCACTAACGCTGTTGACAACTCCCTGAATCAAAAGGCTCATTATAATGGCCTGCAGTTGAATCTCGGGGTGATCTTTTAGGTCTACTTATAAATTCAGTCCGGTGAAAATTTCGATAGCTCAGCTTGACTATCACATCGGGAATTTTGACTCGAATGTGCGAAAGATCAGGGAAGCTATCCGGCAGTCGCGCAATGAGGCTGCTGACCTGGTCCTTTTTGCTGAACTGGCTGTTTCGGGATATCCTCCGAGGGATTTTCTGGAGTTTGACGACTTCATACACGAATGTGACCTGGCCATACATTCCCTTGCCCAGGAATGCCAGGGCATTGCTGCCATCGTTGGTGCCCCGTCAGTCAATCCTAATCCAAAAGGAAAACGGCTGTTCAACAGTGCATGCTTCCTGGCTGACGGGAAGGTACTAAGTTTGACGCATAAATCCCTGCTTCCCAACTACGACGTTTTTGATGAGTATCGTTATTTTGAGCCGAACAAGGACTTCAACGTCATAGAGTATAAGGGTATCCGGATCGCCCTGACCATCTGTGAGGATCTGTGGAACATCACCGACACTCCCTTGTATACGGCTTCCCCCATGGAGGTTTTGATTCAGCAGAAACCGGACCTGATCGTCAACATTGCTGCTTCGCCATTTCATTACCATCAGGCCAGCCTGCGCCGGGAGGTGCTCATCCGGAATGCTTCCGCATTCGGTCTTCCCGTGTTCCATGTGAATCACATCGGAGCCCAGACGGAACTGATCTTCGACGGGGGATCCATGGTGGTGGACGGCAAAGGAAAAGTGGTGGATGAGCTGAACTATTTCCAGGAAGACCTGAGGTTCTTTCATTTTGAAAAGTCCAACAGGATCGTTCATCCTGCTGATTGCGGGATCCTGGGCCCCCAGAACCTGGATACCACCCCTGTTGCGCTGATCAACGACGCGCTTGTACTGGGGATTCGGACCTATTTCCGGAAGCAGGGCTTTCAGGATGCAATACTCGGGCTTTCCGGGGGGATTGACTCTGCCGTTACGCTGGTGCTGGCCGCTGAGGCACTGGGTGAAGCGCACGTCCATGCTGTCTTGCTGCCATCCCGTTATTCGACGGAGCACTCCATCAGGGATGCAGTTGACCTGGCAAAAAAGACAGGCGTTCCGTACCAGACCCTGAGCATCGAAGAGATCTTTAAGAGTGTTGAATCCACGCTTCTCCCTGATTTTGAGAATCTTCCTGCGGATGTCACCGAAGAGAACATCCAGGCGCGCATCCGGGCCGTCCTTCTGATGGCCCTGGCCAACAAATTCGGCTATATTTTGCTGAATACGTCCAATAAAAGCGAAGCGGCAGTGGGCTATGGTACCCTCTATGGAGATATGTGCGGGGGAATCTCCGTTCTGGGGGATGTCTACAAAACACAAGTGTATGAACTGGCCAGGTACATCAACCGCTCAGAGGAGGTCATTCCGTGGCACACGATCACCAAACCACCATCGGCTGAGTTAAGGCCTGACCAAAAGGACTCAGACTCCCTGCCTGACTATGATGTGCTCGACAGGATCCTTTATCAGTACATCGAGATGCGCCAGGGACCCCAGGAGATCATTGCCATGGGTTTTGATGAAGGAGTGGTGAAAAAGGTCCTTCGCCTTGTGAACAGGAGTGAGTACAAACGGCATCAGACACCTCCTGTCCTGCGCATTTCTCCGAAAGCATTTGGCATGGGGAGGAGGATGCCTATTGTGGCCAGGTACCTGGACTAATGGGAGAGGAGAGAGGAGAGAGGAGAGAGGAGAAAGGAGAGAGGAGAGAGGAGAAAGGAGAAAGGAGAAAGGAGAGAGAAATCAGATGGATTCGACGGATTTTACTTCGGGGACGGCTCTTTTCATAGCTTCTTCCACGCCATTTTTCAGTGTCAGGCGGCTGTAGGGACAGGAACCACAGGCACCGTGGAGCTCTACGTTCACGACATTATCTTCCGAAAGGCTGATGAATTCAATATCACCTCCATCGGCCTGCAGGTAAGGACGGATTTGCTCGATGACATTCCTGACCTTTTTTTCCAGTTCACTGGGCTGGTTTTTTTCCATGTTTTTAAGATTTGAGGTGCAAAAGTATAAAAATATCCATTCGGAGATCTTTATTGTTGGATTATTAATGTACATAACCTCACGGGGGAGGGGAATTACGCGTTCCCGATGGCAATCTGCTGGGCAATGTTTTCGGTCATTTGTCTGAAAGCGGATGATTCAGGTGCATCATCTTCCAGAACCACCGGGAGGCCTTCGTCGCCTGATTCGCAAATGCTCTGCACGATCGGTACCTGACCCAGCAAGGGGATGCCGTACTCTTCGGCCAGCCGTTTACCGCCTTCTTTACCGAAGAGGTAGTATCTGTTCCCGGGGAGTTCAGCGGGGGTGAACCACGACATATTTTCGATCAGTCCCAGCACCGGCACACGGATCTGATCCTGCCGGAACATGGTGATTGCTTTGCGGGCATCCGCAAGAGCCACCTCCTGGGGTGTGGTCACGATGGCAACTCCGGTCATGGGAACCTGCTGGGCCAGTGTAAGATGGATGTCACCCGTGCCGGGAGGCGTATCCACAATCAAATAATCCAGTTCACCCCACTCGGCATCTTTGAATAATTGCATCAGAGCATTGGATGCCATAGGCCCCCGCCAGATCAGCGCCTGGGAAGCATCAACGAAAAATCCGATGGAAAGCACCTGGATGCCATGCCTGGTAATGGGGATGATTTTGGGTTTATCCCCGATCTGGACAACATCCGGCCGTGCAGCCTGTAACCCAAACATTACCGGAATGGATGGACCATAAATGTCGGCATCCAGCAACCCGACCCGGGCACCGGTCTGACCCATTGCAACCGCCAGGTTGGCCGCGATGGTTGACTTGCCGACTCCTCCCTTCCCGGAAGCAATGGCGATGATATTTTTCACCCCTTTGAGCAGCTCCTGCGTTTCCTTGCGGCGGCTGGTCACCCGTGACGTCAATTCTACAACGACTTCAAGCTCAGGATCAACATACTGATGAATGGCCTCGATGCAATCCTGCTTCATTTTCCCTTTCAACGGACAGGCAGGTGTTGTCAGAACGAGTGTGAAGGTTACTTTACCCTGCTGGATCTCAATATTTTCAATCATGTTCAGCGTGACCAGGTCTTTCTTCAGGTCCGGATCCTGAACATGACGAAGTGCATTCGTTATCTGTTCCTTTGTATGCATTGTTTTTTCAGTTTGAAGTTGACAAAAGTAGGATAAATTTGTTTGCCCGTAGCGTTTGTTCATTTTCCTTTTCTGAGCAGAAGCCTGGATTCCTTTCCCTGAACAAGGCGAAGGATGTTCTTTCGGTGAGTGATGGGAATGAAGACAGCGACAGCAATGGCCAGGATCGTCAGGGGCAGGACTTCCCGATGGTTGAGCAGGAAGATCTGGATGAAGGGAAAGAGAAGTGCGGCAAGGATGGAAGCAAGGGATACATAACGGAACAATAGAAATACCAGGATAAAAATACCCAGGGCTATTCCTGTAGCGGCCGGAAACAGTGCACTTCCGACCCCCAGCAGGGTTGCCACTCCCTTGCCTCCCCTGAAGCCGGCGAAAACCGGAAATACATGACCCAGGACAACCAGGATCCCGAGAGAGATCTGGAAAAGAACCAGTCCGGTCTCAGAAGGCAAAGCCACAGGAAAGAGGTGGATCAGCTGCACTGCAGCCCAGCCTTTGAAAATATCAAAAAGCAATACGGGGATGCCCGCTTTCAGGCCCAGAACACGGATCACATTGGTGGCCCCTGCATTTCCACTGCCCACCGTACGAATGTCAATCCCGTAAAAGAGCTTCCCAACCCAAACAGAAGTTGGGATCGAGCCAATCAGGTAGGCCAGTGAAAGAGCGGCAATGATGTTGAAATACGCCATAATCCGATCAAATCCGATCTATCCGCCAGCTGTGTTCGTAGTTAACCATCCGGTCATTGACTCTCTGCTGCCTGCATCCGGCTGATGAACCCGATCATTTTTTGACGGGTTGAAATGATATACTGATACGTGATTTTCGAATTTTCCAGGTTTTGAATCCTTTTATCTTCCTTTAACTCACTCAGGGCCGTATTGTACGATTCGTCCGATGAAATGGACTGCAGGATATGGTTGGAATAAGTGAAAAAGAACCATTCCTTTTCAGCAGTTTCAATGTAAATATTCAGTTCATCGCCATTGCGCCGTTTGGCCAGTTCGATCACACCACCGGCGTACTTGTTGATCGGGCGGTCGAGGATGCTGCTCACCCCGATGGGACCTTTCGAAATATAGGATTTTGTCCTCTGATTCCAAATCATCCGGACGTCGGCGAACACCATTGTATGTTGTAATTCAGGAGGAAGCTTGCGGAGAGAACCGTAGAGCGACAGTTCTGTCAGCAATTCATTTGCTTTTTCCTGTCCTGCCATGTAGGTAAGGGCTTTTTTGTAAGTGTCTTTTGTAATGTCGATCCCGGCCATGTTTGAAAGGGTCAATTTATCGATCACGCGCCGCAGTAAATCTTCAGAAAAGAAAAAATCCAGGGCCATCGACAGGTTGAATGTGGCTGAATCGGGGATGATCAGGTAAGTTCCGCTACCATACGTTGTCAGCTTGACTTCCTCATAGTTCAAGCCTGTGTTAATGACTCCTTCACCATAAAGAACACAAGTTTTGTTGCTCAGGCTGAGGTAATTTCCATTACCTGTCGGGCCTGCAAGGCTGTCACCTTTTAAAATCCTGTATTCCTGGGATGGTTTGTCATAAGATATCAGGCCACTGGCTGCCAGGACTTCGGTCTCATCCATTCTGTCCTTCCTTCCGAAAAACACCGGATAGATATCATAGCCTGCCGATAAGACAAGAGCACATGAAATCCGTCGGTTGTTGACATCTTCAAGGGTATCTTCCACCGGCAGGGAGATGTTGTTTGGATCAACCTCGGAGGAGAATCTGACCCAGGAAGGCGGGTAAGGATCACAGTCCTGTTTTATTTTGTATCCACCGTCAAATGTCAGGTGTTCACGTGAAGTGACCAGCCTGGCTTTCCCTTTGAAGTCGAAAGCGGGACTCAGACTGAAGTTGACCGTATCGGGGATCTGGGCCACCGCATAGGTCCTGTTATTGCTGTCGGTGGCGATGTCGTTGAAATGAATCTGGTTAACATTTCCCAGTTCATCAATGTAATCGTATTTGCCGGATGCACGGTAATTCTTCCGGGATTGAACCGATACGGTAGCATCGTAGATCACGTGGGATCTCCTGATGGTATCCGCAATGATCACAGCATTTTCGAGGGGTTCCATCTCTGCATTTTTACGGATCGTGACTTTCCCGTCGGCCGGGAAAATGGCTGCATCGGCAACTTTTATTAATTTGACATCCTGGGCATACAGAATGTTTTCTTTCAAATCGTAAAGTGCTTTCAATGAGAAGAATTCAAGGGAGTCCTGCCTGGGGTGTATGGAGGTGAACTCAGAGCCCCTGAGGTCAGCATCGATCAGTTCGGAATAGCTGAGCTGGGCTATTTCCGCTGTATCCACTGAGAGCGTATTGTAAAGAGTTATTTTCTCATCATCCATCAGCCACTCGAACTTATCCATGTAACAAATATATTTGTTGGCAGGTAATTCCACGAGCGATGTACCACCGGTTGAACTGAATTCCCCCACACGTTCGTTCATGTCGACAAGAGCACTGTAAACGTAGGTTGACAGGGCAATCTGGTTTTTATCCAAAGTGAGTAAACGAAAATTTGTGGTATCTGAAGAAAATACGTGGTGGTTGAAGACGATCTTCCTGGATTCAACCTCCCCGTCCTTAACAGCCACAATTCCGTCACCGAATAAATGATCTGGTGTCAGTTTCAGGGTTCCTTTCATTTTTGCCTGTTCGTTATAAACGCTGAAAGGTTTATCTTTTACCGACGACACCACCAATGAATCTTTGCTGGCCAGCCACCGGTAGTAGCCGCTATCGGCCACGACGTCGGGATACTCCACGCCCGTTTTCGTTTCTGCAATCCGGAATGCGTTCACAGGACCGATCACCGAGTCGGGCAGGAACGTAAAATCGTCGGAGGTAGCTGTCGAGGTCAGGTATTTTAAGGTTCCACTTCCCATCAGTCCAAGGTGGCTGAGTTTGATGTCGTTCATAAAAAGACCCTTGCCCTCATAGACAGCATACCCTTCGTCAGGGGATTTGTTGACGAATCCCAGTGAATAATCCTCCTGAACGGAAATAGGGTGTTCAATTTCCGGAAGTATGTCTCCTGAGATCAATTTACCTCTGAACTGAATGCCTTCGGTGGTGAATTGGTTCAGGCTGTCGAAGGTAAAGGGATATACCTGATAATAGAACAGGCTGTCGCTGTAACTGCCATTCCGTATATCCGGATCATTGTAATAGACATAGGAATCATCCTCACTTGTGAAGAACGGGTAGTGAGGATAATCATTCAGTCCGGATTTATTCGTGGGATGGTCGATCCAAAGGGTACCGTTCAGGTTCCTGATCACCGATCTGACTTTTACCAGCGAGGAATTTCCCTCCGGGTCTTTTTTATGTGACGGAACCATCAGGCATAATGAATCGATCACCGGCATATTCAATTTGAACGAATCATATTCAAAGGTGCTTTCTCTTGGATAGAAATCAAGCAATCCGGCATGGACCCTCCCGGTGAAGACGAAATTACGGTTCTGCTGCAGCAGGATTTCGTTGTTTACGGGATAGATGTAAACCTGCTGAGAGTCGCTCAAACTGACAAGCGGCACTCCTTTTATTTTAAGGTCAAATGTCTTGATGTTCAGGGTAGCATTGCTTTGATCCGTGACTATCGATTCGAACTGGATGGCATCGTAATCTGTTTTGCCATGGTTGGCATCGATGTAATCATACAATTTGTCTTTGACTGTTGCACGGTCAGTAAAAACATCATAATTCAGGAATCCCTGGTTTGTCAGCTGAATGACCACGGCTCTTACCTGATCAGCCGGTTTTTGAAGGTAGCCAGCCAGGTCAGATACAAAAAAGGATCTGTCGGGATTATTTCTGACGAAGTTTTTGATCAGGATGAGCGGGTGTCTTAGATCAATACCCATGATGTTGTCGAATCGTTCTACCGTAAAAAATTTATTCGATTCGAATGTGGCCTCGCTTTTTGGATTGAGCCCTTTCATTTTCTCCATCTCAATGACGGGCTGCCCCACCTTCCAGGTCAGGGCTTCAAAGAACATGTCAACTTCGTGATAGGAGTCATAGAATGGGCTTTGCGAAAGGCCTTCCGTGCCCCGGAAAAGGGAAAGCTCCCTTTCATTGTCGATGTACTTAAACTGAAGACCGGGATGATAGATTGAATCGGATTCGAAATACACCGAGGCGGCTGCACGCTGTGAGTTGATCCTGTCACGGTGGATTATGAACCGTTTGGATTTCAGGGCAATGAATTCCTTTGCCTGGTAATTTACCGAGATGGTGGCATCCGCTTCCCCTGTTCCCGTACCAATTACGCTGGCCCCTTCCATCCGGAATGCACCATCAAAACTGATATCCCTGAACAGATGATTGATCTGGACACGTTGTATATAGGACTCAAAAACAGGAAAGTTTACGCGGTCTTTTGAGGCAAATGAAGACACTTTATCCTCAAATTTTCCCAGCAACGGTTGTTTAAAATAAGCTTTATGTATAAAAAACACTGAATCAGCCGTGTATCCCGTATTTTTCAGCTCAATTGAATAATCCCCCAGTTCTGCGTAGATGGAATCCCTGCTGAATCCGGCCCGTTCCCAGAAAACGCTCCCCCGGCTTCCAATCCAGTATTGTTGCAGGGGATAATACAATCCCCCTGTGTTTTCAATTTGAATGCTATCCCTGCTGGCAATACAGGTCAGTTTGATATTCCGGAGGGAAAACCTTGGTACCGTATCATAAAGAAAAGCGAAATCCCCTCCTTCATATTTCCACAGGATCCCCCGGTATGAATAGAGATGTTGCCGATAAAGGAAATTATTGAGGCTCACAAGGTAATCCTGAAAAGCCTTTTTACTTGTCAACTCCAGCAACGGAATAAAACTGGCATGCAAAGAGTCGTAAGCCTCCGGGGATTGCCTTGAATCATAGAAATACAGGATCGTTCTCAGGAATTCATAAAATTCAGGATAAGGTTTCATGTTTTCCTGAAGCATCCGGTTGGACGTTGAATAAACTTTCGTGCGGTAGGGTTCCCTGAAGTATCCAAATTGCCATTCAAATTTTAGTTTGTCAAGTATTTTCTTAACTTCATTTTTATGCGATGAAGGAGTGGTCTCGAAAAACTGGCTCAATTCGGTCAGAAACAGGGCAGAATCTGGTGTGAACGCTTTGACTGGCTGTGAATATCCCTTCGATACGAACAGAAAAAGAATTGAAATGGTAAGGATCCGTGTGTAGTTTAACCAGAACATGGCAGTAACGGCTATTGGATTACTTTTTAACGTATTGAATCAGTGCCCAGTCTCCTTTTGTCTGAATATGGTTCATTTCCAGTTCACTGGCCTGTGCTGCCTGGTTGATGAGGGTGGCATCCTCCGGGTAAAATCCGCTCAGGATCAACAGGCCATTTTTTCTCAAACCCCTTGCATAAAGGGGTAAATCCATCAGGAGCGTATTCCTGTTGATGTTGGCGAGGATCAGATCAAAATCATCTTTACCTGCAGCAGAAGCATCTCCGGGATAAACGCTGCAGGAGGAGGTATTATTTTTTCGCAGGTTGTCGGTGGCATTTGAAATTGCCCATTCGTCATTATCCACGGCGATCACCCGGGCAGCTCCCATTTTATCCGCCAGGATAGCCAGCACGCCTGTCCCGCAACCCATGTCAAGTACGCATTTCCCCTTGAGATCCAGCTGCAGCAGTTCTTCGATCATCAGCTTTGTTGTATCGTGATGAGCGGTGCCAAATGACATACGGGGCTCAATGACAATATCATAGGTAGTGCCCTGCAGGGATGGATGGAACGGTGCCCTGACCTGGCAGGTGTTCATGATCAGAACCGGTTCGTATGAGGATTCCCATTGCCGGTTCCAGTTTTGTTCGGCAATGTGCTGAACGGAGAATCGTACAGTAAAGGGAAGATCTCCCGGAAACTTTAGGGGGTCAAGCAATTCGGGTGTAAAGTTCTGTTTCGGGATGTAAGCCACCAGATGGTCCTCTTCTTCCAGGAATCCTTCAAAACCAAGGGCAGACAGGACGGAGGTTAAAATTTCCGTTGTTTCCTGTGAAACAGGAAAATGGCAGGTCACTTCAATGTAATCCATATAAAAATGGCAAAAATGTCCATGAGCAGGTACGAATCCTGAACTGTTTAATCGAAGGAGGCTACGATGGCAACGAATTCTTTCGCTTTCAGGGATGCGCCGCCGATCAATCCTCCATCCACGTCGGGATTGGAAAAGAGTTCCCTGGCATTTGCTGCATTGCAGCTTCCCCCATAGATTATGGCCGTGCGTTGAGCAATCTCTTTATTGTAGTGTTTTTGAATCAACTCGCGGATATGGGCATGCATTTCCTGCGCCTGTGCAGGTGTGGCATTCACCCCGGTGCCTATTGCCCAAACGGGTTCATAGGCGATGATCACTTTGCGGAATTCATCCGCTGACAGGTGAAACAGGGATTTTTGCAACTGGTTCTTCACCACATCAAAATGTTTGGTTTCTTCTCTTTCCGCTAAGAGTTCACCGCAACAGAAGATCGGGGAGAGGTTGCTCTGGATCAGCCTGTCCACCTTGTTTTTAATCATTTCGTCGGATTCATTGAAATATTTCCGTCTTTCTGAATGTCCGACGATGCAGTAAGATACATCCATGGACCGCAGCATTTCGGACGATATTTCTCCGGTATAGGCCCCGTTTTCATATTCGCTCACATTCTGGGCTCCCACCACAAACTGACCTTCGTACGAGACGTCGATGGCCAGCTCCAGAAATACCAGCGATGGGCACATGATCACTCTGACATCCTGTTCCTCACGTTCGGCGAGAAGGTCAGAAATTTCGGATAAAAGTTCTTCAGCTTCCTGGAAGGTTTTGTTCATTTTCCAGTTTCCTGCAACAATTCTTTCTCTCATTTTGATGGATTTTTTTATTGATACTTGACCCGTGGATCCAGATATCCATATAAAATATCTGCAAAAATATTAATTAAAACCAGAATGACGGAAATAAACAGGACTGCACCCATTACAACCGGGAAATCATATTTTTCCAAAGCATCAACGATCATCACTCCAATCCCTTTCCAGTCAAATACATACTCCACAAACACAGCACCCGCCATCAAAGAAGCAACCCACCCGGTTACGGCAGTAACGACCGGATTCAACGCATTACGCAGTGCGTGATGCCAGATGATACGGGTGCCGGACAATCCCTTGGCTCGTGCCGTCCGGATATAATCCTGGGAAAGTACTTCCAGCACCGAGCTGCGTGTCAGTTCAACGATCACTGCCAGAGGCCTGATCCCCAGCGTAAAGGCAGGAAGGATAAGGTTTTTCAGATCCAGGTATTCACCTCCTCCGAAATCATCCACAGAATACAAGCTTCCGAACATGTTCAAACCCGTATAATCAGCAAGTACAAAGGCAAAGACCCACGCGATCAGGATCGCAGCAAAGAAAGAAGGCAGCGACATACCCAAAACCGACAGGATAAGAGCAGACCTGTCGAACAGGCTGTTTTTTTTGATGGCGCAAAAAATGCCGATCCCTATTCCTGCCACCATGGCAAATGTGATCGAGACAACGGCCAGGAGCAAGGTTTTCGGGAATGCTTCCGCCAGCATTTCCGAAACTTCCCGTTTGCTCTGGTATGACCTCCGCAGGTAGGGTTGCTTCACGACCATGGTCCAATCACTTCCCAGGCTGACTAATTTTATGTAAGGAGCGTATTTATCATCATCCAGAAACCAGTAATGGGACGGATCAGCCTGATGATGAATTGAAACAGGGGCCAGGTCATTGAGAAAATTCAAGTACTGTATCGAAACGGGTTTGTCGAGCCCAAGGTCCTTCCTGATCGCCTCAACCGTCGAAATATCGGAGCGCTGCCCCAGGACCATCCGTGCAGGATCACCGGGAAGTACATTGAACAACAGGAAAACGATGGTTATCACCCCGAGCAGGACAAGAAACCCATACCATAAACGTCTTAAAATGAACCTCAGCATACTGATCGGTTAGGTATTTTCCTGGCAGGGATACCGCTCTGATTTCCATTTACCGCTTACTGCACACCATCCTATTGCAAATACAGATTTTTAATGTCCCGGTACTCAGGAAAATTATGGTAGTGCCATTTATCAATGATGATCCCATCCTTTAACAGGATCAAGCCGGGATTTGACCGGATCATCATTTTCAAGATGATATCATCCGCATTGAAAATCTCAAAATGGGCGCCAGACTGTACCCTGAAGCGTTCGATCTCCTCCTGCAGGCTCCCTGTCAGCAATATAAAGGATAAATTGTCGTGGGTGGCTTCATCGCAGAAGCGGACCATTCCTTCCAGTGCTTTTTTGTTTGCTTTTTCCAGATCATGGGAAACCAGGATGAGCTGATAAGAAGGATTTTCTAAATAGAATTCCGTCACATCCAGTCCGGTTGAGTCCAGAATCTGAAGTCCGTGTGCTTTTTTAATTCCGGTATCATCAACTTCAGTGGACACATATTCCCACTGGCTCATCCAGACCGAATCCTGCCAGGGCAGATCACCCGAGAGCATCTTTTTTTCTTCTCCGGTCGTTTTATTTTTATAAATCAGGTAGGCGACAGGTTTCCCGGTATCATCCGGAACCAGGTCCTTGCCTTTTTCCCAGCCAAGGAAATCAACCAGGGGCAACCGGTTAAAAGAATAGACCGTGAATCCGCTAAAAACCAGGAGGGTAATGACAGCCATCGTGCTCTGTGCCTTAGTGTAAAAGGAAGAATGGGAATAACGGTGCGTGAAAAAGATGATCAGTGTAAAGACCATGAGCACCACATTTTTGTAAAAGGTCTGCCAGTTGGTCAGAATGATGGCTTCGCCAAAGCATCCGCAATCGGAGACCAGGTTTGTGAGTGCATCGATCAGGGTAACGATGGTGAAGAATACCATGATGATGAGCAGGGCCCACCGTGTGATGTTCATTTTAAAGTTGAGCAGCAGCGCGACACCTATGGTGAATTCTATCGTACACAGGATCACTGTGCCGATCAAGGCCATCGGTACAGCCCATTCCGTTCCATAGGCGATCATGTAATCTTCAAATTGAAATACAGTACCCCAGGGATCCACTCCTTTTGTAAATCCGCTGAAAACAAAAACGATTCCTACGAGGAACCGGCTGATCTGGCGTAAGAATTCCATCCACTTCATTTTTTTAAACAACCTTATCTTCTTCTTCCCTTAGTTTGATCAAGGCGAAGGCCGCATAATTGATAATATCATAGTAATTGGCATCGACTCCTTCCGACACGAAGGTCATCCCCCTGTGGTCCTCGATTTGTTTGATTCTCATCAGCTTCATCAGGATGATATCCGTCAGGGAACTGATCCTCATGTTTCGCCAGGCCTCTCCGTAATCGTGGTTCTTGTCCATCATCAGGTTTTTGGCTTTCCGGGCATATAGGTCATAAAGGGCAACGGCATCATCCACATCCAGCTCAAAATGTTTCTCCTCACCCAGTTCCAGCTGCATCAGAGCCATCAACGAATAATTGATGATCCCTGTAAATTCGGATCCAATGCCTTCCTTGATTTTTTGCAACCCTTTCCGGTCGATGCTTCTGATCCGTTCGGCTTTGATATAGATCTGGTCGGTGAGGGATGTTGTCCGCAATATTCTCCATGCAGTGCCGTAATCTTTCATCTTCTGGATGAAAACATTTCGGCAGCTTCCGATGACCTGGTCAAATTGTATGGCTGTTTTATCGGTCATTATTGTAATTTAGCATATCCGAATGCAATGCCAATGGAAAACAGAATGGGATGCAAAAGTACAGCTTTTTTCGCAAAACATCAGCTAAATTGCCGGCGGGGGATTCTGAAAATTGATCATCCACTGGTCATGGGGATTCTTAACATCACCCCGGATTCGTTTTATGATGGAGGGTTCTATCCTGGCATCTCAGCGATCCTTGACCGCGTAGAGCAGATGATCACGCAGGGAGCTGAAATCATTGACCTGGGTGCCGTATCAACGCGACCCGGGGCAGCCGAAGTCCCTGCTTCGGAGGAGGAGCGGCGCCTGATGCCCGTACTGGCCGAGATCAGGAAAAAGTTCCCCGGGATCCTTTTGTCGGTGGATACTTATCGCTCGGTTGTCGCCCGGAAGGCGATCGATCTGGGTGCGGATATGATCAATGACATTTCCGCAGGGAGGTTCGACAGGGGAATGATCCCGCTCGTTTCCCGGGAGAGGGTCCCCTATGTGATGATGCACATACAGGGTAATCCGGCTACCATGCAGGACAATCCGGTGTACCAGGATGTCGTCAGGGAAGTTTATCAGTTTTTTACGGAGCGCATCGCAGCAGCCACAGGTGAAGGAGTGGGTGACATCATGGTCGATCCCGGATTTGGATTTGGCAAGACCGTTGAACACAATTTCCAGCTGCTGGCCCGGCTTGATAGGTTCCTGACGTTCAACAGGCCGGTCGTGGTTGGCCTGTCGCGCAAATCCATGATCAACAAAGTATTGCGTACCAGGCCCTCCGAAGCCCTGAACGGTACGACCGTCCTGAACACGATGGCTGTCCTGAAGGGAGCCCACATTCTCCGGGTGCACGATGTCAAAGAGGCTGCCGAGGTTGTGGCGCTGTGCCGGGAGTATGTGGCAAATGAGGGGCATTCGTAGTCATTCGTGGTTATTCATTGTTATTCGTTTTTATTCGTTGATTATCAATTAATAACCATTAATAACCATTAATAGGAATCATTCTTCCTCCCGCCGACAATGAATTAATCCGTACTTTTGCGCCCGAAATGGAATGCCTGTTCCCCATAGTTCTCAGCGGTTTTTTCCAGATCCGTTTGCTGGATGTCATGGATGTCATCCTGGTGGCTCTGTTGCTTTATGCATTTTATCGGATTGCCAAGGGGAGTGCAGCCATTAACATTTTCCTGGGCCTTCTTGCCATTTATCTGGTCTGGAAGCTGGTGGCAGCCCTGGACATGGATTTACTCGGGGAGATACTGGGTGCATTCATCAGTGTGGGTGTGATTGCGCTGATTGTCGTATTCCAGCCCGAGATACGCAGGTTCCTGATCATCATTGGTTCACCCCGCCTTCTGAAGGATCGCCGGAATATGTTCCTGCGGTTATTCCACGATGAAAAGAGTGACAACCTTGATGTGGATAAGATCGTCAAAGCCTGCATGGAGATGGGAACTACCAGTACAGGCGCATTGATTGTCTGTACCAAGCTCAACGAACTGGAGTCCTTTGCCGAAAATGGTGTCATTATCGACGGCATCCTATCTGCACCGTTGATCCAGAACATTTTTTTTAAGAACAACCCGTTACACGACGGAGCCGTCATTCTTACGAAAAACCGCATTAAGGCGGCGCGGTGCATCCTTCCCATTACAAAAAACAGGGACTTTCCTCCGGATTATGGCCTGCGCCATCGTGCTGCGGCCGGGATCACCGAAATATCCGACGCGGTTGCCGTGATCGTTTCAGAGCAAACAGGAGAGATCGCCTACAGCGTGAACGGGGAGATCGTTACCAAGGTTACACCGGCCCAGTTGAAAACCTTTTTGGAGGAGGAGTTCAACTGATCACAGGGTGTCGTCCTTTGTGGCAGCCATCTGAAATTGTTCAAGAAGTTCCTCGGGTGTTTTTCCCAGATTTTTCAGCGACATTTCAGCATCATCTGTAAACTCGTGGTCGGGATATTTCTGTAAAAATTCCCGGTACAACATTTCCGCGCTGCCCAGCTGATTGAGCTGGTTTTCGTAAATGAAGGCCTTCAGGAACAGACAATGGGGGATCTTTTCAAACTCAGGATAACTTTTCATGATCCGATCGAAGAGTGTGATGGCTTTTTCAGGATCCAGCAGGTTCATGGCCACGTTCCCTGCGTTGAACAGGTGCTCAGGTGCTTCTGTGTCACTGGGATAGGAATCCGCAAAGGCAACATAGGCATCCACAAGCTGTGCTGTCTTCTCCATGTTAACGGATTGCTCCTGATCCGAAAAGATTTCATTTTCAAGAGCAGTAATTTGTTTATCCATTTTATTCTTCTGGGAGCAGGCCGATCCCAGAAGCAGCAAAGTCAGGATCAGACTCAAGCCGCAAAGGCGATTCATAATGTGTGGTTTTACTGTATATCAGGACAATGCATTGTTATCGGACAGCCAAGGATTTTTTCAAAAGCGGAAAGATCATTTTGTAATCAACCTCGATCGCTCCCCTGGAAATGTCATTCAGCTTTCGTCGCAGAAGTGTTTTTCGGAGTGTACTGATCCGGTCAACGAATAAAATTCCTTCCAGGTGATCATATTCATGTTGAATGATGCGGGCAGCCACTCCATCAAAAACTTCGTCATGTTCCCGGAACTGTTCATCAACATAGCGAATCCTGATCCTTGACTTGCGGGTCACATCTTCATGAATGTCGGGAATGCTCAGGCATCCTTCATTGAATGACCATTCCTTTCCGTTTTCCTCCAGAATGAATGCATTGATGAAAATCTGCCTGAAATTTGCCACTTCAGGGTAATCCTTTGCATACGGAGAGGCATCCACAATGAACAGGCGGATCGAACGGTTGACCTGCGGTGCGGCCAGTCCCACTCCGCTCGACTCTTTCATGGTCAGAAACATCGACTCAATAAGTTCGTCGAGCCCGGGATAGGAATGGTCAATGTCGACCGCTTTCTTTCGCAATGTCGGGTGGCCGTATGCAACAATGGGTAACATCATGGTGCTGAAGGATCTTGTTTGACCATACTTCGTGATTCAAGATAGGATTGAAGAATAAGCGTCGCGCTGATCTTATCAACCAGGTCTTTATTCTGCCGGTCCTTCTTTTTTAAACCTGCCTCCGCCATTGCCCTGAAAGCAAGTTTGGAGGTAAACCTTTCGTCCATTCGCTCCACCGGTATTGCCGGGAAGTTTTTTTTCAGAGAACAGATAAAAGGTTCAATATATTTAACGGATTCAGAGGGTAAATTGTTCATTTGCCTGGGCTCCCCGACGATCAGGCGTTCCACTTTTTCTTTTTGCAGATAGGCAGAAAGAAAAGAGGTCACCTCTGCGGAGGGCACTGTTGCCAGCCCCGTGGCGATCAGCTGAAGTTCGTCGGTCACGGCGATGCCGGTTCGTTTCCTTCCATAATCGATCGCAAGAATTCTTGCCATGTTCGTATTGAGATTTCAGGATGCAAAGTTAGCGATTTTTTGGCAAACGGCGGTGCAGCCTCATTAATTTAGTACTTTTGAAAAAAATAAGCATGGAACCTGAACTGAAAACGATCATCGAACGCGTATGGGTCCACCGCGATGAACTGCAGAACGAGGGGGTTCGTCAGGCTATCCGCCAGGTGATCGCGTCACTTGACCGTGGGGAGATCCGGGTGGCAGAACCCGCGGAGGGTGATTCGACCGGAGAGGCTGTATGGAAGGTCAATGAATGGATCAAAAAGGCAGTGGTCCTTTATTTCCCCATCCAGGAAATGGAGGTCACGGAAGTCGGACCTTTTGAGTTTCACGATAAGATCAGTCTGAAGAAGGGATACCCGTCGCTTGGCGTCAGGGTGGTTCCCCATGCTGTTGCCCGGTATGGAGCTTTCATCGCGCCCGGAGTGATCCTGATGCCTTCCTATGTCAATATCGGGGCTTACATTGACAGCGGGACGATGGTGGATACCTGGGCCACGGTAGGATCCTGCGCACAGATTGGCCGTAATGTGCACCTGAGCGGGGGAGTGGGCATCGGAGGGGTTCTCGAGCCCATCCAGGAGGCACCGGTTGTCATTGAAGACGATTGTTTCATCGGATCACGGTGCATTATCGTCGAAGGTGCACGCATCGGGAGGGAAGCTGTCCTTGGGGCCAATGTGGTCATAACCCGGTCAACGCGTATCATCGATGTTACCGGAGAAAAGCCTGCCGAATGGAAAGGTTATGTGCCTCCCCGGTCTGTAGTCATACCGGGATCCTATGCCAAAAAATTCCCGGCAGGTGAATACCAGGTTTCCTGTGCACTGATCATTGGCAAACGGAAAGAGTCAACCGACCGGAAAATTTCCCTGAACGAGGCTCTCAGGGAGTTCAAGGTGCAGGCATAGGAGAGGGGTAGGTGTGGATGTGGCTGGTTATTCATTGTTGATCTTTGATTAGGAGTGGAGTCATTTTTAGTCATACAGACGGCTTCTATCGGGGATGTCATTTTAGTAACCCCGGTTTTGGAGAGCATTCATGCTTCTTTTCCCGGCGCCGGGATTGACCTGCTGCTGAAGAAAGGCAACGAAGAGCTGTTTACCGGACATCCCTACCTTCGCAGGATCATCCCTTGGGACAAATCCACCCGGAAATACCACCGTCTGATGAGCCTGATCCACAACATCCGGCAAAACAGATACGGGCATGTGATCAATGTGCAGCGTTTCGCATCAACGGGCCTGATCACTGCTTTATCAGGGGCCAATCATACGTCAGGTTTTACAAAGAATCCGTTTTCACTTTTCTTTGCCCATCGTACAAAGCACAGGATTTCCCTGAATGGTGATTTTATTCACGAGGTTGACCGGAATCTTGCCTTGATTGAATATTTGAATATTCCCATTTTACGAAGGCCGGTCCTTTACCCGGCCCCAACAGAGCAGGCAGCCGTTCAGCAGTATGCCCATATGAATTACCTTTGTATAGCACCAGCCTCCCTATGGTATACGAAACAATTTCCGGTTGAAAAGTGGATTGAATTCACCGATGCCCTTCCGGCCGGGTTGACCGTCTATCTGATCGGATCTGCACAGGACCTGGAGCTGTGCCGGCAGATCATCAGCCTGACGCACCATCCACGTGTGATCAATCTTGCCGGTAAACTCACCCTGCTACAAACAGCTGTTTTGATGAAGGAGGCCAGGATGAATTTTGTCAATGATTCAGCTCCGCAACACCTTGCCTCTGCGGTAAATGCACCGGTTTCAGCCATTTTTTGTTCGACCGTACCCTCCTTCGGGTTTGGGCCGCTTTCGGAAAATTCTTCCGTGATCGAAACCAGGGAGCGATTGACCTGCAGACCCTGCGGGATCCACGGACATCAAACCTGTCCTGAAAGACATTTTAAATGCGCAATGACGATACAGATAAACCAATTGCTGGAGAGAATCAGCTCATGACGGAAGAGATCCTGAAAGCAACCGCTGTGCTCCGGTCGGGCGGTACAATGCTTTACCCTACCGATACGATATGGGGCATAGGGTGTGATGCGACAAACTACCGGGCGGTTGAGAAGATATGCCAGCTTAAAAAAAGAACCGCTCAGAAAAGCTTCATCATCCTGCTTGATCAGCCGGAGAAGCTTGCAAAATATGTCGACAAAGTACCGGATATCATCTGGGATTTGCTGCCCAGTATTGATTATCCGCTGACCGTCATTTATCCGGGGGCAAAGAACCTGCCCAAAAATGTCGTTGCCGCCGATCAGTCGGTTGCTATCCGGATTGTTAAAGATGCTTTCTGCAAGGAACTGGTCAGCTTTTTTGGCAAACCGATCGTATCAACCTCGGCCAATTTTGCCGATGAACCCACTCCGCTGATGTTCAGTCATATTTCAAAAGAGCTGATCAATAAGGTCGATCATGTCGTTAACCTCAACAGGGACAAACTCAACACACTCAAACCATCCATGATCATCAGGGTCAGGGAAAACGGAACCTATGAAGTCTTAAGAAGTTAAAAATCAATATTTTATCGACAAGTTGATCGCTGATATGCAAATATTTCGTTTTTAAATGTTTGATTCAGATTTTATACTATTTTTACAAAAGTTAATCATTAAAGCAGTGTAGATTATGAAGTTCATCGTATCGAGTATTCCTCTTTTAAGAAATCTTCAGGCAATCAGCGGGGTACTGAATGCCAGCAATACGCTTCCGATTCTGGATGATTTTCTTTTCAGGCTAAAAGAAGATCAGCTGGAGATCACGGCTTCCGATCTGGAAACGACCATGACCGTGACCATTCCGACCACGAAATCTGAAGAGCCCGGTGTGGTTGCCATACCGGCCAAGATCCTGATTGATATATTAAAAACATTTT
This sequence comes from Bacteroidales bacterium, assembly GCA_035342335.1. NCBI lineage: Bacteria > Pseudomonadati > Bacteroidota > Bacteroidia > Bacteroidales > Bacteroidales bacterium. The sequence continues at coordinate 24,185 of DAOQWY010000002.1, read as the reverse complement.
CCGATCTTCCTCTGACGTTCACGATCAATGATGAGACCTTTGGTGTGGAAATCTCAACGGGTGAGGGTAAATACAAACTGACGGGACACAACAGTGATGAGTTTCCCAAAGTCCCGGTGAAAGAGAGCACCACTACCCTTACGCTTGAATGCTCCACCCTCGCCAAGGCAATCACCAAAACAGTTTTCGCTGCGGGCAGCGATGAGTTGCGTCCAGTCATGTCGGGTGTGTTTTGCCAGCTTTCACCCGATGATCTGACCTTTGTGGCCACAGATGCACATAAACTGGTACGTTACAGGAGGCTGGATACCCGCTCAGAGGAAACCGTTTCGTTCATCCTGCCCAGAAAACCTTTAAATCAGCTGAAGACGCTTCTTGCCAATAAAGAATATCCGGTCACCATTGAGTATAACCAAACCAATGCATTTTTCAGTTTTGAAAACGTCAACCTGGTCTGTCGCTTAATCGAAGGCAAGTATCCCAATTACGAGGCGGTCATTCCCAGGGATAATCCCAACACACTGCTCATCGACCGGTCTTCTTTCCTGAATTCCATCAAACGTATCGCTTTGTTTGCAAACCAATCCACACATCAGGTCCGGCTCAAGATCAGCGGTAAGGAACTGGTGCTGTCTGCCGAGGACATTGACTTTTCGAATGAGGCAAAAGAACGGCTGAGCTGCAGCTACCAGGGGGATTCCATCGAAATCGGATTCAACTCCCGGTTTTTGCTGGAGATGGTGAATAATGTCGACTCTGAGCAGCTTCGCCTTGAGATGTCGGCCCCCAACAGGGCTGGCCTTATCCTGCCGGTTGATGATGAAAACAAAGTCGAGGATCTGTTGATGCTGGTCATGCCGGTGATGCTGAATCAGTAGCCAGTAGCCGGTAGCCAGTAGCCGGTAGCCAGTTGGCGGTTGGCAGTAACATTAGCAATGAATAACGCGAAGCACGAAGTGCTGAGCAAATGACAATAAATGACAATTTTATAAGGAGATCATTTTATGAGTAAAGAAATTTTGGATCTGGAACCCAAGAACGTTTGGAAGCATTTTTATTCACTGACACAGATTCCGCGCCCATCAAAGAAAGAGCATCAGGTCATTCAGTTCATGGTGGATTTCGGTAAGGGTCTTGGATTGGAAACCAGGGTAGATGATGTGGGCAACGTGATCATCAGGAAGCCGGCCACCCCGGGAATGGAAAACCGCAAGGGTGTGATTTTGCAGGGTCACCTGGATATGGTGCCACAGAAAAATACCGATCTTGAGTTTGATTTTGAGACAGATCCCATTCAGCCGCATGTTGAAGGGGAGTGGGTAAAAGCCCGGGGAACCACCCTTGGTTCGGATAACGGAATGGGCGTAGCAGCTGCCATGGCAGTCCTGGAGTCAAAGGACGTTGATCACGGACCGCTGGAAGCCCTCTTCACGATTGATGAAGAAACGGGTATGACCGGGGCGTTTGGAATGAAACCTGGACTTCTGAAGGGTGATATCCTGTTAAACATGGACTCGGAGGATGAAGGAGAGCTGTACGTCGGGTGTGCAGGCGGGACCAATGCCAACATACGCATGAAGTTCAGGCAGGAACAGGTACCTGCCGGCAGAATTGCCTATAAGCTGCTGATCGGTGGATTGAAGGGGGGACATTCCGGAATTGACATTCACCTGGGGAGGGGCAACTCCAACAAGATCCTTTTCCGGTACCTGCTGCACTGTGAGAAGAAACATCAGATGAGGCTGACATCCGTTGACGGAGGCAACCTTCGCAATGCCATTCCCCGTGATGCTTCCGCCGTGTTTACCATTCCGGAAAGAAACAAAAAGAAATTCGAAAAATGTATCCAGGAGTTTTTCCGGACCGTAAAGAATGAGTTATCAGTGACCGAGCCGACCCTGAAAATCGAAGCCATCCCGGTGGAACTTCCCGCTTTTGTGATGGACAGGAGAACCCAGAAACGATTCATCCGTGCGGTCTATGGCTGCCCGAACGGTGTTGTGCGTATGAGCGATACGATGCCCGGAGTGGTTGAGACTTCCAGCAACCTTGCAACGATCAAATGTTCTGACGGTCAGATCAACATCCAATGCCTGATGCGGAGCTCGGTCGATTCTGCCAAGGAAGACCTGGGATTTGCCATTGAGAGCGTGTTCAAGCTGGCCGGTGCTGAGGTATGGTTTGATGGCAGTTACCCGGGCTGGAAGCCCAATCCCGATTCTCCCATTTTAAAAGGAATGCTGGCCGTCTATAAGAAAAAATTCGGAAAGGTCCCGGCCATCATGGCGATCCACGCCGGATTGGAGTGTGGCATCCTTGGAGCTGCCTATCCTCACTGGGACATGATTTCCTTTGGCCCCACCATTCGCCATCCTCATTCGCCCGATGAAAAGGTGAATATCGCAACCGTTGGGAAGTTCTGGGAATTTTTGGTCGAGACGTTGAAGAATGTTCCGGTGAAATAAGCCTACGTTGTCATTCATAGTCATTTGCTCAGCACTGCGTGCTTCGCGTGATTAATGGTCATTAGCTCAGCACTTCGTGCTTCGCGTGATTAATGGTCATTAGCTCAGCACTTCGTGCTTCGCGTGATTGATTGTTATTTAGTGAAATAACGATGAATAACACGAGGTGTGAAGCACCGGGTATATGACCACGAATTAATTTTTTTACCTTAGATTGTTTCCAATCGAATTAAATATTAATTTTGCAGTCCTTAAAAAGTAAGCATCATGTCAAAGAGAACATTTCAGCCATCGCAGCGCAAGAGACGCAACAAGCATGGTTTCATGGAACGAATGGCAACCGATAACGGTCGCAAGGTGCTGGCCAGGCGCAGGGCCAAAGGAAGGAAGAAACTTACGGTATCAGACGAACGACTCGATAAAAGATAGATTAATGACTTTATAGTTCCAGTTGATAGTATGATCTCAGAGGCTGCCCAATCCCGGACAGCCTCTTTTTTTTACATCAGCCACCTCGAAAAATGTTATAAATTCGCGTCATCATTCACCACCAATACCTTATGAAAAATATCACCTTCCGGCAAGTATACCCGTACCTCATAGCTATTGGCATCTTTGCTGCCCTTACGATTGCCTATATGTTCCCCGTCTTCGAAGGAAAGGCCATACAGGCCACCGATATGGTCAATTTCCGCGGCATGTCGAAGGAGATCGTGGACTACCGGGAGGCCACCGGCAAGGAGCCGTTATGGACGAATGCGATGTTTGGCGGAATGCCGGCCTATTTGATTTCGACAAAGTTTCCAGCGATCCTGGTTTCGCACATCGACCGGATCCTGCAGCTTGGATTGCCCCATCCTGTCGGTCTGGTTTTTCTTTATTTTTTAGGTTTTTTCATCCTTCTTCTGATCCTCCGGGTGGATAAATGGACGAGTATCGTGGGTGCCCTCGCATTTGCCCTTTCGTCCTACTTTTTCATCATTCTGGGAGCAGGGCACAATTCAAAAGCCCATGCCATTGGTTACATGGCTCCTGTTCTGGCAGGTATTATTTTGACATTCCGAGGAAAATACATTCTCGGAGGCGTTCTGACAGCCTTGTTCCTCAGCCTGGAAATCTATGCCTACCACATACAGATCACCTATTATCTGATGCTTATTGTCGTATTTCTTGCTCTTGCTGAGATCGTCAGAACAGTACGTGAAAAGACCTACCTCCATTTCGTCAAAGCTTCCTCTGTGCTGATCATGGCCGCTATCCTTGCAGTTGGGGTCAACACATCCCGCCTGTGGACAGCCATGGAACAAAGCAAATACTCCATACGAAGCAAGTCAGAGCTTTCGTTCAATAAGGCCGATCAAACATCCGGATTGGATAAAAGCTATGTCACCGCCTGGAGCTATGGCCGGACCGAAACCCTGACTCTTCTTTTCCCAAACCTTTACGGAGGATCTTCCACAGGTTCCCTGGGGGAGAATTCGGAAACCTATCGAATCCTTACGGATAACAACATTCCCAACAGCCAGCAGATCATCCGGCAGCTGCCCCTGTACTGGGGTGACCAACCTTTCACTTCCGGACCTGTCTATGCAGGGGCCATCGTTCTTTTCCTTTTTATTACCGGTCTTTTTATCGTCAAAGGACCCGTAAAATGGTGGATCGTAGCAGCTACACTGCTTTCCATCCTTCTGGCCTGGGGACGCCACTTCATGCCCCTGACCGATTTTTTCCTTGAACACGTGCCCCTTTATAATAAATTCCGCGCTGTTTCGATGACCCTGGTGATCGCAGAACTGACCATCCCGTTGCTGGCTTTCCTGGCCTTGCAGCGAATGATCAGCGGGCAGATGGATAAAGTGAGGCTGAGAAAGATCCTGAACTTTTCATTCGCTTGCCTGGCAGGACTTTCATTGATTTTACTGTTGTTCGCAGGTTCGCTGTTCAGTTTTTCCGGTCCGGGTGACAGCCAGTACGGATTACCTGACTGGTTAATGGATGCCCTGCGCAACGACCGGCAGCGGATGCTGAGGATGGATGTCCTCCGTGCCCTGGTTTTTATTGCCCTTACTTTTGGCCTGCTCTGGTTTTTCTTATCAGGGAAAATTAAAAAACCTGTCCTGCTCATGGCTCTCGGATTACTGATCCTGGTGGATATGTGGACAGTCAATAAGCGTTATTTCAATTCGGACCACTTTGTCAGGAAAGCAGCCATTGAAAAACCATTTCAGGCAACAACGGCCGACCTGAAGATCCTTGAGGATCAGTCCGGCCAATTCCGTGTATGGAACCTGACAGAGGATTTTGATAAGTCGGCTCGTACATCGTTTTTCCATAAGAACATCGGAGGCTATCACGCCGCCAAGCTCAGGAGGTTCCAGGAATTATACGACTACCGGATTGCAAAAGAAAGAGAACAGCTGGTAGAGGTATTTTCTGCTCAACCTGACTTCACCTCCCTGAACACTGCCCTGAATAAGATGAAAGCCATCAATATGCTCAACACCAGGTATATCATTTACAATCCGGACAGTGAACCCCTGGTGAATCCGAACGCACTGGGGAATGCCTGGTTCGTTCGGCAGGTAACAATGGTGGATGATGCGGATGAAGAAATTCAACGGATGGAAGATTTTGATCCGGCACAAACCGTGATCGTCAACCGAACCTATGCGGAAAGGCTGAATGGCTTCACACCCGGATCTGACACGTCAGCAGCAATCCTGCTGACAACCCACAAGCCTGATTACCTCTCGTATCAGAGCCAGTCAACGACCGACCAGCTGGCTGTTTTTTCGGAAGTTTATTATCCCAAAGGATGGAATGCTTACATTAATGGCACGGAATACCCCTATTTCCGTGCTGATTATGTATTGCGGGGGATGATTGTCCCGGCCGGAGAGCATACCATTGAATTCATGTTTGAACCCAGAGCTTATTATCTGGGTGAAACAATTTCCCTGATCGGCTCACTGGTCCTCATTCTCTTGCTTCTTGCAGTCGGTTACCTGGAAATCCGAAAAGGAATGATCCGGGTGGATGTGCCAAAGAAGGGGAAATAGCAGGTGAGGATTTGTTTAATCCGGAATGTTTGAAAAAGGCGCTGATCATAACGTATTATTGGCCTCCCAGCGGAGGTAGCGGGGTACAGCGATGGCTCAAGTTTGTCAAATACCTGCGTGCATTTGGTTGGGAATCCGTGGTATTCGTCCCTGAAAATCCGGAATACCCTGAATACGATGCTTCCCTGCAGAAAGATGTTCCGGAAGGGCAGGATATCATTCGATGCCCAATCTGGGAACCGTTTGATATCTATAAGAAACTGACTGGCCGAAAGAAAGAAGACCGCATGGGCGCAGGGTTCCTGAGCGAAAAAAAGGCCGCAGGCCGGATGGACAAATTTTTATTATGGATCCGTGCCAACTTTTTCATCCCGGATGCCCGGAAATTCTGGATCAAACCTTCTGTCAGGTTTTTGACCGGATATCTGAGAGAACATCCGGTGGATGTGGTGGTGACCACCGGTCCCCCCATGTCGGTTCATTTGATAGGACTGAAATTAAAGAAGACTGTTCATTTACCATGGCTGGCCGATTTCCGGGATCCCTGGACCAGCGTGGATTTTTACCATGAACTTCCGTTGATGCGATGGGCTGATCAAAAACATCACCGTTTGGAAAAACAGGTGCTTGAAACAGCCGATCAGGTCACGGTCATAAGCCCCGGGATGGAAATTGACTTCAGGCGTTTGGTCAACAGACCCTACACTGTGATCACCAATGGTTATGATGAGGATGATTTCAAAACCGAGGAGGTTACGCCCGACGCAAAATTCAGTATTGCCCATTTCGGATCTCTTGGGAAAGGCCGTGATCCGGTTGCTCTCTGGAAAACGCTCTCCGAGTTAAAAACCAAAAACCAGCCTTTTGGTAATGACCTGGAGATCAAACTGGTGGGACAGGTGGACTTTCACGTAATGGATTCCATCCGGGAGTATGGGCTGGAGGAGAACCTGAACCGGATGGGATACCTGAACCACGATGCCATGGTGAAGGAGATGAAACGGTCGCAACTGCTGCTTTTGGTGATCAATGACACTCCGAATGCGAAACTGATTGCCACCGGTAAGGTTTTTGAATACCTGGCGGCGAAGCGTCCGATCCTGTGCATTGGACCGGAGGATGGAGACGCAGCAGGGATCATCAAAGATGCCCAGTCTGGTCATATTTGCAATTCCCATGATATTCCTTCCCTGGAAAAGATCGTTAACCAGCTCTACCGTGAATTCCTTAGCGGTGGATTATCGGTCGATGATTCCAGAATATTACAATACACACGCCGATACCTTACCGGGCTAATGGTTAAAAGATTGAACAATGAACATTGAAAGTGATTTTCCGCCGTCGAACAGCATCCCTGTTTCATCTGAAATGATTGCCGGTTTTTATGATGGTTATACGGACAGTCAGGAAGATAAAGGGACCAACCTTAGGCATTATCATCTTTTCCGCAGGCTGATAAAGGCTGGCTTAAAAAGGAATCATACCCTGCTGGAAGTCGGCTGTGGAATAGGCTCGCTTACCGGCCTTGTTCACGGCTATTTGAAACAAGGGAAGGTTGTTGCGGCCGACATCAGTGAGAAAAGCATTTCCATTGCCAGAAAACGATTGGGGAATTCCAGCAAGGTCGAATTTGTGGTAAGCGACATGCAGGATTTCATTTATCCTGGTACATTTGATTTTGTCGTACTCGCAGATGTCCTGGAACACATCCCTGTCGAACAGCATCCGAAGCTGTTTGCTCTACTGAAAAGACATATGCATGACGATTCAGTCATCTTTATCAATATCCCGCATCCTTTGATTGTCAGGTATTTTCGGAAATATCATCCCGACAAGCTCCAGATCATCGACCAGGAAGTTCATGCGGATCTGATCACAAGAAATGCCTTTACGAACGGGCTCATACTCAAAAGCTATGTAACATATTCTCTTTTTAACAGGGAAGCAGATTATGTGGAAATCATCCTGACCAGCCTGAACGAACTGGAAAGGATTTCTCCCTGTGCAAAAAACCATATCATCAGGCGTAAATTCCTGTTAAGAATATTTTATTGGTTATCAATAAGATAGCATTGCTGAATGAAAAGCAAAGGTAAACTGATCTACATTGCACCGGGGAATCCGACCTTTGTTCAGCGGGATATCAATTTCCTTTTAAGATCCTATACGGTTATTCCGCTGCTTTATCCTTGGTCACCAAAAATCAGGATACCTCTGCTATTTTTCCGGCAGGCAGTGGAAATCACTCGCTATCTGCATTCCGCCAAAGCCATCATCGTCATGTTCGGGGGATACTGGTCGCTGATCCCTTCCCTTTTCGGCAAGCTTTTCAACCGGCCTGTGTATATCATACCGGGCGGGACAGATTGTGTTTCTTTTCCGGAACTGAATTACGGAAGCCTTCGCAAACCTTTGTTGAGAATTTTCATCAAATGGTCCTATCAGCTTTGCACAAGATTGGCGCCGGTCGATCATTCGCTAGCTCTCAGTGATTATTCTTACGATACCGAGACGACTTACCCCAAACAGGGATTCAGGTATTTTTTCCCCAAACTTACCACACCGCACACGGTCATTTATAACGGTTTTGATCCGGAATTCTGGAATCGTGATCATTTCGTGTCCCGTAACCTAAATTCATTTATCACGGTTGGGACCATACCCAATGAAACAAGGTTTATTTTGAAGGGTATGGATCTGGTCTGTCATCTTGCCGGAAATCTTCCGCAGTCTGAATTCATCATTATAGGGATTTCTGCGTATATGAAGACAAAGATCCCTCCTGATCTGAAGAATGTTCGGTGCTATGATTTCCTATCGGCAGACCGTATCAAAGCGTTGCTATCGGGGAGTGAGTTTTATTTACAACTATCTGTATCGGAAGGATTTCCCAATGCGCTGTGTGAAGCCATGTTATGTGAATGCATCCCGATAGGATCCAATGTTGGCGCAATTGCATCCATTATCGGTGATTCTGGCTATGTTGTTCCCAAACGGGATGAGCAGGCTATTCTGGAAAAAGTCAAAAATATTCTTTCAATGGACCCTGGTCGTCGAAAGGCTTTGGGAGCATCTGCCAGACAGCGGATCATCGAGAACTTCTCACTTTCAGACCGTGAACGGGCCCTGGTCAGGCTTATAGAAGGGACAATGGAATAAGTTGATCTTTGATTTTGTCTTAACTTTGACCCATGGGCATTATCCGTAAACAATCGATCATCGGTACTGTTTTCACTTATCTGGGTGTCCTGCTCGGATTCATCACAACCGCAGTCCTGTTCCCAAAGTTTCTTACTACAGCCCAGATCGGGTTACTCGGACTGCTTCTTTCTTATGCCATGATCTTTGCCCAGCTCTCCTCGCTTGGCTTTATCAGTGCCACTACACGCTATTTCACTTACTTCCGCGATAAGGACAACCATCATCACGGATTCGTTTTCCTGTTGATTACCGTTACAACCGCTGGCTTTCTGATTTCACTGCTCCTGTACCTTGCGGTGCGGGGAATGCTGATTGAAAGCAGTACAGCCAAATCGGCCCTGTTTGTGGATTATATCGACTACATCATCCCACTAACCTTTTTCACCGTATTCTTCAATGCACTGGACCATTATTACAAAGTACTTTACAATGCGGTCATTGGAATCGTTCTCAAGGAATTTGTGCAACGGTTGCTCATCCTTGTTCTCACGGTCCTCTTCATCTATGCCCTGTTCAGCTTTCACCGGTTTGTGAACCTGTACGTTCTTTGCTTTGCTGTCCCAATGCTGGTCATCCTTTTTTACCTTCTGAAAGCCGGGGAGTTCCACCTGAAACCCGAACCCGGTTTCCTGAACAGGAAATTGGTTGCCGGAATGGCCGGCATAAGCCTGTTTGGCGTCATTGCCGGCGCCAGCGGCATTTTTACGCTTAACATTGATCGGATCATGATCGACCGTATGTTGGGCTTAAGCGCAACAGGGATCTATACAACCACGTATTTTTTCGGAATCCTTGTCACGATGCCATCCCGCTCCCTGACAAAGATATCTTCCACGATCGTTGCTGACGCGTGGAAGAACAATGACACGACTGCCCTGAACAGCCTGTTGTATAAAAGTTGTCTCAATCAATTGATCATCGGTCTCCTCCTGCTTGCAGGCATCCAGGGAAATCTGGATAATATTTACCGTATCCTGCCGGTTGAGTTTATATCGGGTAAATGGGTCATCCTTCTGGTTGGTACGGGTTTTCTGACCGACATGGCCATCGGTGTCAGCTATGTCATCGTTTCCAACTCCAGATTTTATAAATACGGAACGTATTACCTGCTGTTGATGGCCGTGCTGGTCATCGGGTTCAACCTTTTATTCATTCCGCTTTTTGGAATCACAGGCGCTGCCTTGTCGTTCCTCCTTACCAAAGTGATCGTGAACATCGCCATCATCGTTTTTGTAAGATACAGGTTCGGGATGATGCCGTACAACCATAAATTCCTGCTGGTCATTCTTTTCGGTGGGATTGCCTTTCTGGTCAGCCGGCTCTTACCTTCCATGACCAACCTGATGGTGGATATCCTGATCAGAAGCATGGTCATCGGCACCGTATTTATGATGCTGATCATTTTCTGCAGAATATCGGAGGATATCAACGAGTGGGTGGTCTACTACCTGAAGAAATTTACAGGGATAGACCTCCGGCTTTAATCGTCCGGATATGCATCACTGAGATCCTTGCTCAGCAATGACCGGATCATTTCCTGAACGGGCAAGTTATTGTTCAGCACGTAGTACAATTGTTTCATCAGAGGTATTTTGTCATCAGGGACACCTTCGCGCAGCAATTTTTCATAAAAAATATTCACTGCCATACGTCCTTCCAGAACCACCCGGCTGGAAATGTCTTCCGTAAAGAATCCTTTTCCGATGAGCAATCCCAGGGTGCGGTTCCTGCTCAGGTCATTCAGGGCGGTCAGGCTGAAATCACCGTAACCGCAATACCTGAAGAGTGTTTCCTGTTGCCCGCCGAAAAATAACAGCACATGACGCATTTCGTTGAATGCTCTCGTAAGCAACAAGAATCTAAGGTTTGCCGAATTGTAATGGGCATCCACGATCCCGAGCACGATCGCATAGATGTTCTTCAGGATGCTCAGTATTTCCACACCCCTGAGGTCGTTTGTATAATCAAGATAAACCGATGTTTCTGAAAACAGTTCCCCGAAAACCGGCCAGAGCTCCGTATGGTGGCTGGCCAGGGTAAATCCGGTGGGAGATCCTCCGATCATGTCTCTGGCAAAGGCCGGACCTTTCATTGAGCAGACCGGATTGGGCAACAGTTCCATCAGGTTTTCAGCGATCACCTGGTTATTGTTGGCGAATCCTTTGGCTAGATTGACAAGAATCGTACTGTTGTTCAGGTATTTACGATTTTGAAGTATATAATCCATCACGGCCACGGAGGGAATGGCCAGGAAAAGGATATCTGCATCCCGGAAGACATACTCTCCAAGGGTTGCCTTCAGATTCTTGCTCAGCCGGATATTGGGAAAGTATTTCTGATTGGAATTCAAGTTGTTGATCGAGTCGGCCACTTCAGGCTCAATGGTGAGCAGGATAACCTTCAGTTCTTCCTTTTCAGCCAGGATGTGCCCCAGGGCTGTCCCCATGGAACCAGCACCCAGGATTACGATTGTTTTTTTTGAGGCGGTTGGCATGGTGTGATCGTTTGCAGGGATTCAGTCCTTTATCGCTTTCAGGCTCATATCCAGGCTGCGGATATGGTGGGTGAGTGCGCCGACCGAAATGAAGTCCACCCCGGTTTCAGCATAATCACGCACACTTTCCAGCGTTATGCCTCCGGAGGCCTCGGTCTCATATCGGTTGCCTATCTTTTCAACTGCCTTTCTCAGTTCTGCAGGACTGAAATTATCGAGCATAATGCGGTTCACGCCTCCCACTTCCAGCACTTCCGCGAGCTCAGACTGATTCCTCACTTCAATCTCGATCTTCAGTTGAAGGTGTTTTGTTTCCAGATATTTTCTTGCAAGTGAGATGGCCTTTCCGATGCCTCCTGCAAAATCCACGTGGTTGTCCTTGATCAGGATCATGTCGTACAGTCCGAAGCGGTGATTGAGTCCTCCTCCCACACGGACGGCATATTTTTCAATCTCACGCAGGAGGGGGGTCGTTTTTCGGGTGTCCATGATCCGGGCTGGCAGATCACCAATGCGATCGGCCATCTGGCGTGTGTAGGTTGCTATTCCGCTCATTCGCTGCAAGAAATTCAGCGCAACCCTTTCAGAAGTCAGCATGGAGATGGCTTTTCCTTCAGCAATGAACGCAATGTCACCCTTTTGAACCCGAGTGCCATCTTCCAGGAAAACATTCACGCGGGTGCCCGGATCGACTTGGGCAAATACCTTTAAGGCAATCGGAATGCCTGCCAGAATACCGGATTCCTTAATTAAAAGGTGTACCTTCCGGTCGGCTTTTCCGGGAACGGTTGCCAAACTGGTGTAATCACCCGGCCCGATATCCTCCTGAAGCGCCAGCTTAATGGTTGTATCAAGTTCCATGGAAATTCCCTTTATTCTTCTTCAAACCGGATTTGCTGAATGATGAATGCCTCAGCAACTTTTTTCAACAGGATATAGGTGCGGTAGGTAGCGTTACCTGAAGTATAATTGCCGATCATGTATTGCGATCCGTTGTCGGATGAGCCCTGATGCTTGATTTCAAAACCGGAAGGGGGATACCGGGTGAAAAAATCTTTCATGATCAGCATGGCCTGGGTTCTGCTGTAGGTGCCCTCTGTCTTAATAAGCGTGATATCGACGGAGGCGCCGAAAAATGTGGAAAGAAGTTCAGCATTACCCAGCCTGACCGCCTGTGCGACCTGTTCGGACACCTCCACAGGCTGTTGCGAATGCAAATGGATACCGAAAAGGAAAATAATGAGTAATATTGAATAGATTTTCATAACCTGGCCAGATTTTAAATGAATCCCCAAAAGCAACAAATTTTAAACCAAAGATGCTTTTTCTCCGGGTGAACCACAAATTTAAACGTTAAAGCGAATATATTAAAAGGAATCTTAAGCATTCAGCGATGAAAATAACATTCATCATGGTCGGAAAAACAGGTGAAAGGTACCTGAGTGAAGGCACGAGTCTCTATGAGCAGAGACTCCGGCATTACATTTCGTTTGAATCCATTACCCTCGATGTTCCGAGAACGATTAAAAGCAGCGCATCCGCTGATGTCAGGTCAAATGAAGCCAGGTTGATCCTGCGTCATCTTCAGCCTGATGATCATGTCATCCTTCTGGATGAAGCGGGAACCCAGCTGTCTTCCGTTGAGCTGGCCTCTCACCTGCAAAGGCTGATGAATTCAGGGATCAGGAATTGTGTTTTCGTATCCGGGGGACCTTTTGGTTTCGATCAGGCTGTAGTCGACCGGGCCAATGATTCGCTTTCCTTATCCAGGCTAACCTTTACCCACCAGATGGTGAGGCTGATCTTTACCGAACAGCTCTACCGCGCGATGACGATCCTTCGGAACGAGAAGTATCACCACGATGAGAGGAGAGAGGAGAGAGGAGAGAGGAGAAAGGAGAAATAAGCTGAAAGAAATCAGCATTGACCATACTGTCCAATGCTCAAGAAGCACTGTCATTATTTCCCCGGACACTGCCTCACGATGGACTCTTTTATGTCCTTGCCTCCATAGGCTTTGTCGAAATGATCGCAGAACTGTCTGGCCAGTTTTTTCGCTGTACTGTCATAGGCGTCTTTATCCTGCCAGGTGTTCCGGGGCAGGAGGATGGCTGAAGGCACGCCAGGGCAGCTCAGTGGAACCTGCAAGTGAAAGTTCTTATCTTGCTCATAAATAACATTTTCAAGATCTCCTGAAAGAGCGGCGTCTACCATTTTTCGTGTGAGGTTGATGTCGATCCGGTGTCCTACTCCGTAGGGCCCGCCACTCCAGCCTGTGTTGATCAGATAGACCTGGGTATTGAATTTTTCCATTTTTTCTCCCAGCATATCAGCATACATATCAGGATTGAGGGGCATGAAAGGTTGTCCAAAGAAACGGGAAAAAGTAGCCTGTGGTTCGGTGACCCCTGTTTCGGTACCGGCCAGTTTGGAGGTGTAGCCCATCAGGAACCAGAGCATAGCCTGATCCTTGTTCAGGCGTGCTACAGGCGGCAGTACTCCGTAGGCATCCGCTGTCAGGAACAGGATGGTCCGGGGATGTCCCGCAGTGGAAGATTCCTTGATGTTTCGCAGATAGCGGAGCGGATAGGAGGCGCGGGAATTGGGTGTGAACCGGTCGTCAAAATAGTCCAGCCGGCCATCAGGATAGATCATGGCATTTTCGATGATCGCTCCGTGGTTCAGGTAATGGTCGTTATGCATCACAGCATCGTAGATGTCTTTTTCCTTTACCGGATGGATATTGATCATTTTTGCATAACAGCCATATTCAAAATTAGCAATTCCGTGATCATCCCATCCGTGTTCATCATCACCGAGCAGAGCCCTTTCAGGATCGGCCGACAGGGATGTTTTTCCCGTTCCGGAGAGGCCCAGCAGCAAGGCCGAGTCACCATTTTTCCCTTCATTGGCTGAGCAATGCAGGGGAAGGATCCCTTCCAGGGGGAGGTAGTAGTTCATGACCGTGAAGATCAATTTTTTCAAACTGCCACAGTAAGCTGAACCGATGATCACACCCAGATGGCGGTCAAAATCCATGGCCACTGCCATATCGGAGGTCTTCCCATCGGGCATCTTGCGTAGCCTTCCTTCGTACCGGGCTGAATCCAGCTTGTCGTATGGCATTTGTACCAGGTAAAATCCCCTGTCTTTAAAGATACTCCGGTTGATGTCGGCAGGTACGGGCCGGAACATATTATCGGAAAAAAGAGCTTGAAGTGCGTCAGAAGTGGCCACTCTGACAGGCAGTGCATAGGTTGAGTCGGCACCCACAACCCTGTCGGTCACATAGATTTGCGGTTTTCGTGCCAGGATAGACAGGGCATCCTCAAAAAGCATATCAAAGGTTTCGGGGGTGATGGCAATGTTATTTGCCGAGGTCCAGTCGATGTTTTTTTCGCTTTCCGGCCGTCTGACCGTGACCGTATCCTTGGGGCTTCTTCCGGTGGATTCCCGCGGTGTCCAGGTGGCGAGTGCACCGTTTTCAGAGATGACGGCTTCGCGGTTGTTCACCGCGTGCTGAATCATTTCGCTTCTTTCAGGATTGGAATGAACGTTCGGGTGAGCCTCAAGAGCCTTTTGTAATTCTAATAACAGATCCTCTGGAAATACCATGATAATAAATTAAGATTAATAGGTGTTATGAAATGATTAAATTCCCGCAGATGTTTTTTTTGCCAATTTTTTTTCTTTCCTGGCCATTTTGCGGTGCAGCTCAGCCTGGGCGGCGGCAATACGGGCAATGGGTACCCGGAAAGGCGAGCAGCTGACATAATTCATTTTTACGGAATTGCAAAATTCCACTGAACTGGGTTCACCGCCATGTTCACCACAGATACCCACTTTCAGATCAGGTCGTGTTTTTCTGCCTTTTCTGACGGCCATTTCCATCAGCTGTCCGATTCCTTCCTGATCGAGGATCTGGAATGGATCGTTTTTGAGGATGCCTTTAGCAAGGTACACGGGCAGGAATTTATTGCTGTCGTCCCGTGAATAACCAAATCCCATCTGCGTAAGGTCGTTGGTTCCGAATGAGAAAAACTCCGCTGATTCAGCAATTCTGTCAGCGACCAGGGCTGCCCTGGGTACTTCGATCATCGTACCCACCTTGTAAGTGATCCGGTCGTTGCGCTCGGCAAAGATCGTTTCGGCTGTTTTACGTACAATATCTTCCTGCAATTTCATTTCCGTCAGGGTACCTGTCAACGGGATCATTATTTCCGGGACGGCATTGATTCCCCTGGCCTTCAGATTCAGGGCAGCTTCGATGACAGCCCTTGCCTGCATTTCCGAAATTTCGGGGTAGGTGTTTCCCAGCCTGCATCCCCTGTGGCCGAGCATCGGGTTGACTTCGTGGAGATCATTGACCTTTGTTTTGATTTCCTCCAGGGTGATGCCCATTTCCGTGGCTAGTTCCCGCTGGTTTTCTTCCTCATTGGGTACGAATTCGTGCAGGGGCGGATCCAGAAGCCGAACCGTTACCGGCAAGCCATCCATGGCTTCGAAGATACCTTCGAAGTCGCTTCGCTGCATGGGCAGTAATTTATCCAATGCCTCACGGCGGCCCTTTTCGTCACTGGCGAGGATCATCTCGCGCATGGCCTTGATCCGTTCGCCTTCAAAGAACATATGTTCGGTACGGCACAGACCGATTCCCCTGGCACCAAAGTTCCTGGCCACGCGGGCGTCATGGGGCGTATCGGCATTGGTGCGCACATACATGCGGGTATATTTATCGGCAAGTTCCATCAGGCGTGCAAAATCTCCGTGCATTTCGGGATGCTTGGTCTTGATTTTTCCTTCGTACACGAATCCCCTGGATCCGTTCAGTGAGATCCAGTCTCCCTCGCGGTAAACCTTGCCATTTGCTGTGAGCGTTTTCGATTTATAATCGATCTTAAGCGAGCCGGCTCCTGATATGCAACATTTTCCCATACCGCGTGCCACCACAGCCGCGTGCGAGGTCATTCCGCCCCTGGCTGTAAGGATGCCCTGTGCAACGTGCATGCCTGCCAGATCTTCGGGAGAGGTTTCGATACGGACAAGGATCACCTTGCTTAATTCCTTATCGTCGTGTTCTTCCCTGACCCAGGCTTCGGCGTCATCGGCATTGAAAACGATTCGGCCGTAGGCAGCTCCCGGTGAAGCGGGAAGGCCCCTGGAGATCACAGTGGCTTTGCTTTCCGCTTCCCCGTCGAAGACCGGGTGAAGAAGTTCATCCAGCCTATTGGGTTCAATACGCAACAGTGCTGTTTTTTTGTTGATCAGGCCCTCCTTGAGCATATCCATGGCGATTTTCACCATGGCGGCGCCAGTACGCTTGCCGTTGCGGGTTTGCAGCAGCCACAGCTTGCCATCCTGGATGGTAAACTCCAGATCCTGCATATCTTTATAATGCCTTTCCAGGTCGTTCTGTATCTTGAAAAGTTCCTTGTAAAGTTTTGGCATCGCTTCTTCCAGGGAAGGATAATGCGCATGACGATCTTCCTCTGCAACATTCTGCAATTTGGCCCACCTTCTGGAGCCCTCCCTGGTGATCTGCTGAGGCGTCCTGGTACCGGCAACAACATCTTCTCCCTGGGCATTGATGAGGTACTCACCGTTAAACAGATTTTCTCCGGTGGCCGCATCACGGGTAAAGGCAACCCCTGTTGCCGAATTATCACCCATATTTCCGAAAACCATTGCCTGGACGTTGACGGCTGTTCCCCAATCGTCGGGAATGTTGTTCAGCTTACGGTAGACAATGGCTCTGTCATTCATCCAGCTATTGAAAACCGCCAGGATGGACCCCCAGAGCTGTTCCCACGGATCGGCAGGAAAATCCTTTCCGGTGACTTTTTTAACCGCTGTTTTGAACCGTTTGACCAATTCCTTCAGATCGTTGGTCGTTAGCTCGATGTCGGTGATGATATTTTTTTCTTCCTTCAGTTTTTCGATGATCTCTTCAAATGGATCGATATCTTCTTTGGAGACAGGCTTCATTCCCAGGACAACATCTCCGTACATCTGCACGAACCTCCGGTAGGAATCCCACGCAAACCGTTCGTTGCCTGTTTTTAGCGTCAACCCTTCGATGGCTTCATCGTTGAGTCCCAGGTTCAGTACCGTATCCATCATGCCGGGCATGGAGGCCCTGGCACCGGAGCGGACGGAAAGAAGAAGCGGATTCTTATTGTCGCCAAATTTTTTCTTCATGATTTTTTCGATCTTTCCCACCGCTTCGGTCACCTCATCCTTAATGAGTTCCGTGACTTTATGTCCACCCTGTGCATTATAGGCGGTGCATACTTCCGTCGTAATTGTAAATCCCGGGGGCACCGGGATCCCGATCAGGTTCATCTCCGCCAGGTTGGCTCCTTTTCCGCCAAGAAGGCTTTTCATGCCGGCATTTCCTTCTGCTTGTTTGTTACCGAAGAAGTACACATGTTTTTGTTTTTGCTCTTTCATAAAGTTAAATATATGTTTAAATAATTGATTTACAGTATTTATAGGTTTTAAAGAAAGAAAGGTGCAAAGTTATAAAAATTTTGAAGACGACTGCTAAGAGCAAATACAAATAAAACAACGCATTGTTAAATTAATAACACTACCAGGATTTCTATCCTTAAATTTCGTAAATTTGTACTCTTGTTGAAAAATCGTCTTCATTTACCTAAAGTGTTTGATTATGAATGATATCCTTGGCATCCGGATCGAAGATAAATACAAATATGAGCGTCGGGTTCCCCTGATACCGTTGCATATCCATCAACTTATGCAGGATTATCACCTGGAGATACAGGTACAGTCGTCGGAGAAACGGATCTTCAAGGATCACGAATTTGCCCATGCCGGTGCGCACATCGTTCAAACCATGGAAGCGTGTCCAGTCATCATGGGAATCAAGGAAATACCATTGGAGGCATTTGAGCACGGAAAAACATATATGATTTTCGCCCATGTGATCAAAGGACAGCCCTATAATATGCCGATGTTACGACGTATGATGGAGCTGAACTGTAATCTTATTGATTATGAACGTATTACGGATGAGATGGGCAAGAGGTTGATTTTCTTCGGACGTTATGCTGGGCTGGCAGGTATGATCAATTCATTATGGTCTTTCGGGGAAAGGCTGAACGTAGCAGGGCTGAAAACTCCTTTTATGAGGATCAAACAGGCCCGTCATTACGACTCGCTGGATGAAGCCCGGTGGATCATTTCCGAGGTGGGGCAGGAAATTCTTGAGCAGGGATTGCCTGACGAATTGCAACCTTTGGTGATTGGGTTTACAGGATACGGAAACGTTTCCGCAGGAGCCCAGGAAATTGCGTCGCTGTTACCCATCAAAGAAATCACTCCTGAACAGTTGCTTGAGTTGCACAACAGACCCAACTTGCCCAAAAATGTGCTGTACAAGGTTGTCTTTAAAGAATCGGATCTGGTGGAGCCCATCGACCCTGTTTTCAATTTTGAGCTGCAGGATTATTACATCCATGGTAAACAGAAGTACAGGAACCAGTTTGAACGCTATATTCCCCATTTGAGCATCCTGGTCAACGGGATGTACTGGGATGACCGGTATCCCCGGATTGTCACCAGGGATTTCCTGGAACAGCTTTATGCCGAAAAAGAACCCAAGCTTAAAGTCATCGGTGATATTACCTGTGATGTGAATGGATCGGTTGAATGCACGCATAAAGGTACAGAGGTTGAAGATCCGGTTTTTGTTTACGATCCGTTCGAAAGGAAGCCCACCATGGGATTCAAAGGGAAGGGCCTTCTGGTGATGGCCGTGGATATTCTGCCAACCGAACTGCCCCGTGAGTCTTCCATCATGTTCAGCGAAGCACTGTGGAAGTACATGAACGCGATCACCCGGGCTGATTATTCCCTGGATTTTTACGACATTGAGCTGCCTGCGCCCATCAAGAGGGCAATGATCCTGCACAAAGGGGAGCTGACTCCGGATTATGCGTACATTTCGAAATTTCTTAAATAGCCGCAATTTGCAAGCTACAAGCTGCAAGTCGAAGCCAAGCGAAGACCCCGCCGAAAGGCAGGGCTACAAGCTGCAAGCTTCTTTTAAATCCTGTAGCTTGAAGCTTTTAGCTAATTAACAATCATCAAATACGAACTCTATGAAAAAGGTATTGATACTCGGGGCGGGAATGGTTGTCAAACCCATCGTGACGCATCTGTTGAACAAAGGGTACATGGTGACGGTTGCCACACGAACAAAGTCGAAGGCTGATGCGATCATCGCCGGGCATCCCAATGGAAACTCAGTTGAATGGACAGTGGATCGTGAGCAGGAGCTGGACCGCCTGATCCAGCAGCACGACCTCACCGTCAGCCTGCTTCCCTATATCCATCACTTGATGGTTGCCAGGAAGTGCATACATTTTAAGCGTGACATGCTGACTACCTCTTACGTAAAGCCGGAGATGCGTGCTCTTGATGAGGAAGCCCGAAAAGCCGGGATCATCATTTTAAATGAACTTGGACTTGATCCGGGAATCGATCATATGTCGGCGATGCGCATCATTGATCATATTCACTCGAAGGAAGGGAAGGTAGATGAATTTTATTCTTTCTGCGGTGCACTGGTAGCTCCGGAGGTGGAGGAGAATCCATTCAGGTATAAATTTACCTGGGCCCCCAAGGGTGTCGTCATGGCGGGCAACAATGACGGGAAATACCTGCTGAACGGAAATGTCAGGTACATTCCGACCGAGGACCTTTTCAAGAATCCACTTCAAGTAGCTTTCCCGGGAGTTGGTCTTCTGGAGGTTTATCCCAACAGGGATTCCTTACCTTATGCCGAGCTTTATGGAATTCCTGAAGTAAAAACGATATTCCGCGGCACGTTCCGTTACCAGGGCTGGTGCGGGATCCTCGACGCCATGAAACGGCTCGGCCTGTTATCGTATGAAAAGATGAACCTCGAAGGGCTTACCTATGCAGGATTCCTGGCCAGGCAAACAGGTGAAACGGACCTTGACCAGCTTCGAAACAAGATTGCCTCCCGGTTAGATACGGCTGTGGACTCCCTGCCGGTCAGGGCGCTGGAATGGCTGGGATTATTCTCCGATGAGCCGGTAAATCGCAGGGAGGACAGCCCGTTTGAAATCATTTCGGATCTGATGATCGCAAAGATGATGATCCAGCCGGACGAAAGGGACATGGTCGTGATGTTGCATACCTTTGTGGCCAGTTATCCGGATGGTAAACAGGAGGTGATCAAATCCAGGATGCTGGACTTTGGTACGTTGCGCACAGCTACCTCTGTGGCCAGAACCGTTGCCCTGCCTGCTGCCTGTGGTGTGGAAATGATTCTGGAGGGGCGCATCAGAGCCAAAGGTGTTCATATACCCGTGGTGCCTGAAATCTATAAGCCCATTTTAGATAGTCTTGAAAAAATGAATATCAGGATGGAAGAAGAGTACGGATTGCCACTCACCGAGAGGATTCGAATGAACGGGTAGTGGCGTACTGTCAAATTGTTAAACTGTCAACTTGATAAATTATAGATAGCCCTAAGCTTGTGACATGCAGGGTGTAGCTTTTTTATTATGGCAAAATACGGTAAATGGATCCTGGGCGGGCTGGGGTGGGTTCTGGGGGGACCCATTGGTGTTATCCTCGGACTCGTCCTGGGCTCGATGTTCGACGCCATGCAATCCGGGAAGTACGAATACCCGGGGAATGCTACTCAGCCAGGTGATTTCGGTGTCAGCCTGCTGGTGCTCTCAGCTGCAGTCATGAAGGCTGATGAAAAGGTACTGAAATCGGAGCTGGAGTACGTCAAGGCCTTTTTGTACCGACAGTTTGGCCCGGAAAAAGGCGAGCAGCTTGTTCTTTTATTGCGTGACCTTTTAGAAAGCCCGATCAATCTTCAGGAAGTGTCGGTCCAGATCCGCTATTATATGGATCATCCCTCCCGGTTGCAGCTGGTTCACTATCTTTTTGGAATTGCACTGGCCGATGGGCAGAGCCACCCCCGGGAGCTTCAGGTGATACGGACCATTTGCACTTACCTGGGTGTGAGTGAAGTGGATTTTCAGTCGATCAAGGCCATGTTCGTCAAAGAAACCGACAGTGCCTACCAGATCCTTGAGATCTCGCCCGATGCAAGTGATGAGGAGGTTCACAAGGCCTATCGGCGATTGGCCGTTAAATATCATCCGGATAAAGTCAGCCATCTGGGGGAGGATGTTCAGCGTGCGGCAAAGGAAAAGTTCCAGAAACTCAATCAGGCCTATCAGGACATCAAGAAGCAACGCGGACTCAAGTGATATATGATTAACGATTAACAGATATCTGATTTCTGATTTCAATCTCAAATCAAATCTCAAATCAAATCTCAAATCAAATCTCAAATCAAATCTCAAATCAAATCTCAAATCAAATATCGGTTAATCGTTTCATCAGATATCCTCAGTCCTGGAACCGCCAGCTTACCCCGAATTTGAACCGGGCGTCCTGAAGCGGGTAATGGGGTGTAAAATAATAATCAGGCTTGCCAAAGAGGCTGTTCAGATGATGATAGAGCAGGAAGAAGCGTGCTGTCTTCACCTTGAATTTCCAGACGATATCCAGGAGGAGCACCGGGGGTAATTTTTTATCCTGCTGGAGATAAAACACCCGGGAGGAGGGCATGTAAGCGTTTCCATAGTAGCTGTTCCGGTAATGCATGTCAAATCCAAGCTGTGTGCTCAATGCTCCTTTGAACAGGTCTTGGTTGAAATAGGCGCTCAGGTCGGCTGTGAGTTCAGGCAGGTGCATGATTTCCTTCTGCGAGACGAATTGATAGGTCAGCCAGGCATCCAGCGTCACTTTCCGAAGGTGGAAGGGGCTGTGGGCCTTTATCTGGATAACATCCAGGTTCTTTTCTGTCTGGGCCGGAAGGGCATCCAATCCAAAATAGACATAGCGTGAATAATGGTAGTAATTTCCTGCAATGTCAACATAGGGAAGAACGCCAGTCACACCGGCATGCAGCAGCTTTTCCTTGTCGAATGAGTTATCCCAGCGGAAGTAGTTCGACACAAAAAAGCTGTTGTACCACGAGGGGGTTCTGTTGATGAATGAGATGGTACCGCTGAGCAGGTAATCTTTCACACCGGGCCGGAAAGTTTTCGTCACCTGTGCTGTTATCCGTGTATCTCCCTTATGATAGTCGCCGTGTGATAGTTCAGCCTCACCGTTCATTTCCAATCCTTTAAAGGGCCGGAGCGTCAGATGGGCGTTGTAGAAAATGTGGTTCAGGTCGGAGGAAAAAAGGGATGAGTCGTGGGAGAAAAACCGGATCCTGTTGTACTGGTATCTGACACCGAGGGTGAGGATGACGGGGGTGGAGCTGTTTCGTGAATTGGACCAGGCGAATGTGTTTTCCATGGAACTGATTTGAAGGGAATCATTAGTTTTGGCACTATCGAGGTAAACTGCGGGGTAAAAAAGTGTATCAACTTTATCATCGGTGTAATTCAGGATTGTTTTTGTAATCTTGAAGGTGTGCGCGATGCTTCCCGGTTGGAAAACTTTTGCGATTCTGACATTTTCCGTGACGGTATCAGCCGGCCTGGTCAGGCTGAAATAGTGAGAGAGGCGAAAGCTGTTTTCTTTCCATTTATTTTGTGATGAGGTAAGGTTGACGGATATTCTTTTAGGGTCGGTCTCAATTTTTTCTTCAAAGACCGAGTCATATTCTATGCCACCGTTTTCCTGCAGGGTAAGGTTATTATGGATATAATCAGCGATGATTCCGTAGCGTTGGTTTTTGGTGAAGTAATTTATTTTCAGTACCACGTTTTTATCATCTGATCTTTGACGTGGGTATCCGCCGAAGGCATTCAGAAAACGGAATTTCATTCCCACGATGAAGTGTTTTGCTATTCTTTCGCTGATGTCACCCGTAAAATATTGTTCACGGTATTTCCCCATGACAAAGAACAGTTCGCTGTAGGGTTTGACGGATGAGTAGAACCGGGTATTTTCATGCTGGAAGCGGTAAAGGTCGAATGCCGGGAGCAGGGGTTGGAACTGAAGGGAAGGGGCAGGGGAGAAGGACAGGTCGCGGGAGGCCAGTCCGATATTTCCGAGGGTAGCGTAGAGGTTAGCGGTGTAACAGGCGGGATCGTATTTCTGAAAATAGGTAAGGGTTGTATCGATGGGTTGGTAGGATGGAGGAGTGAAGGCAAAATCCTTAGGAAGGAAATAACTTACATAGCTTGAATCGGTTACAGGGGGGATGGTATCGGGGACCTGGGAAAAGGCTGGCAGTGACAGCAGGTAAAAGACCAGCAAGCCATTGAAGCATATTACCTTACGCATAACATTCACCTGAAATTGTTGGTCAAAGATAACGAAATAACGGTAAGTTTATGGTACAGAACGGGGCAGGGGGGGAGAAATAAAAAAACCCCGGAACGAGTCCGGGGTTTGATCCCGGATCAAGTCCGGGACATGGGGTTTAGGCGACGACATACTCTCCCACAGGAATTGCAGTACCATCTGCGCTGGTGGGCTTAACTTCTCTGTTCGGAATGGGAAGAGGTGGACCCCACCGCTAGAGTCACCATTAAGATTTTACCCTGAGGCGTGGTCAGGGTTTATATTTTGACATAAAGGAAGAAAACACAGCTGAAGCGGATGTTGTTAGTCATCGTGTGAAGGAAGCATACGGGTAATTAGTACTGCTCAGCTTTGTCATTACTGACTTTACACCTGCAGCCTATCAACGTTCTGGTCTAGAACGACCCTTAAAGGAAGTCTCATCTTGGGCTAAGTTTCGTGCTTAGATGCTTTCAGCACTTATCTCATCCATACATAGCTACCCTGCGATGCAGCTGGCGCCACAACAGGCACACTAGAGGTATGTCCAACCCGGTCCTCTCGTACTAGGGTCAGGTGCCCTCAAACTTCCGACGCCCACAACAGATAGGGACCGAACTGTCTCGCGACGTTCTGAACCCAGCTCAC
>DAOQWY010000001.1:325304-327284 GCA_035342335.1 Bacteroidales bacterium | reverse complement strand
AGTGGTATCATTTACGGCTATTTGCCGGTATCAGTTTAGATCGGGATTAAAACACTGGCATGGGTGGGAATGATTTATTAATGAAAGAACGCTCCAGCTTGCCGCATTTAATCCAATCACTTGGAGTAATATTCATAAAATCTCTCTAGTTACTAATCTATGCTGGTTATTTAAAAAAAATGAACGATCAATTTAGGCAAGATGGTGCTGGATTTGGCTGGTTCAATTGTGATTTTATAAAATAAAAACACCCAGTCCGATACTGGAATCCATCTAACTCGCTAACGCTCGTGTTGGGGATGATTTGTTTTTAATGCTTATATAGATATTTGAACAATGGCTTCAGTTCTTCAATTGGTTTATACCGATATTCATCAAACCAGGATTTATTATCCCAGACAAGACGAGCTTCCTTAACTGCTAGGCTATCCCAACCAGATATCACTAGTTTTTTCAATACTCGTATCATATCAAAAGAAATTTCTCCAGTTTCCTGTACTAGTATATGTTTTTCTATATCTGTATTATTAATTGTATTAATATGCTGCGATTGAGCACTATCCCCTAATCGTTCAGGAACTACCCCTGGGGTCGTTTGAGCACCATCTTCTGGTCGTTGAGGAACAACACTTTGGTTCTCCTGTGAACCACCATTTTCTTCAGATTGAGCATTTGTAATAACATAGTGGACATATCTTTTATCGGTCGGAATAATAATTCTCCCAATACATTTCTTTCTATTGTATCTATTTTTCGTCTTTATATACCCCTTATTAGTCAATTTGGTTATCCTTTTTGAGGCGTTACCTCTTGATATGTTCAGCAATTCAGCGAAGAATTCATTGGATGCGTGACAGCCATTATTAAGTTGATGCAGAGAAATAATTTCAGATAACAAGTATTTATCCGTGCAATCTAAATCATAACAATTCATTACTTCAATGGGTATCCATAAACCTTTTCTTTTTTTATTATATAACATATTCTTTAAAAAGGAAATCCCCTGCCGTATTTTGTGACCATGACAACACTCACCAGCAGGGGTTCCGATTTTTACCTTATTTATGTTTATTTGTCATGGTAACGATTAAATTATAACTAATGTTTTTCAAAAAGTAAAGCCCTCTTTTAAAATATTTTCAATTGTGTTAAAGAAATTCATCAATGGTCATCTTCTATACATTATTAATTAAGGGCTGGCGATAATAAATATCGCCAACCCGATTTAAAAACAGAAACAATTAATTAAAAACAACATCAATTAAAATATATCGAAAAAAAGCGAGAAAAAAAAATTGGCGGATAAAAAAGATCACAGAAATGAATAATAATTTTAAAAGGTACCCCCAATTACATCCATTTTAATAATTGAATTCGCAGGGACGGGGAGTAAAAAACACGCCAGCCATTATTAAAAGAACATCAAAAATGACAGGAAGAAATGGGGCGGTGATCGATCATTTATTGCGTACAACTTCATTAACCAGTTAAGGAACTTCTATCATAATACATATATAATACATCCAGACCGCATGTTTTAATCCGTCACCGATATGTAAGAAAATACATCAAACGAAGCAATAACAATGGTTTCAGGATAACAAGACATAGTATATTTCAGAAAAATCCATTAACAATGTTTAACAATTTAATTTACCCGTAGTATCATCAAATTATTACCTTTGGTCTCTAATTATGACCAACGAAATCAAACCAATAATAATAATGGTATTAAAACATTCAGACATCTTGATTATGGACCCAGAAAATAAAATAACAATGTTTAACAATTTAATTTACCCGTAGTATCATCAAATTATTACCTTTGGTCTCTAATTATGACCAACGAAATCAAACCAATAATAATAATGGTATTAAAACATTCAGATATCTTGATTATGGACCCAGAAAATAAAATAACAATTTTTAACAATTTAATTTACCCGTAGTATCATCAAATTATTACCTTTGGTCTCTAAT